>JAJYZE010000117.1 GCA_021800195.1 Acidobacteriota bacterium | reverse complement strand
GATTTCTGGAGCTGGTTCGTTACGGCATCCGGCGGGCGGATGATCCACTGGTTGTCGATTCGCTCAAGGTCATCGACTCAGTCTTGAAGGTGGTTACGCCCCACGGACCGTGCTGGCGGCGCTACAACCACGACGGCTACGGACAGCGCAAGGATGGGGGTCCGTTTCATGGATGGGGTCAGGGCAGGGCATGGCCCATCCTCAGCGGCGAGCGGGCCCATTACGAGCTGGCGGCGGGCCGCGATGTGCGCTCCTATATCACCGCCCTTGAGCGCTTCAGCTCCTTTGGCGGCATGCTTCCGGAACAGATCTGGGACCGCGCTGATCTGCCCTCCGAAGAGATGTACTTCGGCCGCGGGGCGGGCTCGGCGCAGCCGCTGGTCTGGGCTCATGCGGAGTATCTGAAGTTGCTGCGTTCCGTAGCCGACAAACAGGTCTTCGATCGCATCCCTGTGGTCTACAACCGTTACATTGCGGAACGCGACAAGCAGGTATTTCATCACAACCTGGCCATCTTCCAACTCGGCCGCCCCATCTCCACAGTGGTGCAGGGAGGAACGCTGCGTATAGTGGATGCTCGCAGCTTCCTGGTGATTTACACCGCCAACCAGTGGGCGACCAAGGGCGAGATGGCATCGCATTCGCTCGGCCGGGTAGGTTGTTTTGTGGACATTCCCATCGCCCAGGATCAGACCGGGAGTATCGTCTTTACGCTGCGCTGGAGGGAACCACACAAGGAGCCCTCCGAGTGGCTGGGACGAAACTATGAGGTGTCCATACAGACTGAGATGGAGACCCAGTGCAGCACTGCGGACATGCCAAGGTTCTAGCTCGCCGCAAAGGGTCCGTTCTCTCGCGGCAAAGACCCGGGCGAGATCCATGCGACTGCATGTCTCCATGAGAAAATGGGAGCGATGATCTCTGTCTCCAATGTAACCATGCGCTATGGCGCAAAGATTCTCTTTGAAGATGTCTCGGTGACCTTTACCGCGGGACGCAGGTACGGCTTGACAGGTCCCAACGGGGCCGGCAAGTCCACGTTCATGAAGGTGCTCACCGGCGAGCTGGATCCCCAGAAAGGTTCGGTGGTGCGCCCCAGGAAGGTGGGCGTCCTTAAGCAGAACCAGTATGAGTTTGACGCCTATCGCGTGGTTGACACGGTGATCATGGGCAACAAGGGTTTGTGGGCCGCCCTGGAAGAACGCGAGCTGATTTACAACAAGCCGGAGATGACCGACGAGGATGGCTCGCGGCTGGGCGAGCTTGAGGGAATCGTTGGGGACGAGGATGGCTACGAGGCTGAGGCCAATGCGGCCGTGCTGCTGCAAGGGCTGGATATTCCGAATGAACTCCACCAGCGCAAGATGAGCGAGCTGCAGGGCGGGCAAAAGGTGCGCGTGCTGCTGGCGCAGGCGCTCTTCGGTGCGCCGCAGGCGCTATTGCTGGATGAGCCGACCAACCACCTGGATCTGGAGTCCATTCACTGGCTTGAAGATTTTCTGATCCGCTATACCGGCACGTTGATCGTGATCTCTCACGATCGTCACTTTCTCAACAACGTGTGCACGCACACCGCGGACATCGACTATCAGACGATCATCACCTATACCGGGGGCTACGATGAGATGGTCTTGCAGAAGACCAGCGTCCGGACGCGGATTGAGGCGCAGAACGAGCAGCGGGAGAAGAAGATTGCGCAGCTCAATGATTTCATCGCCCGCTTCTCAGCCGGCACGCGCAGCTCGCAGGTAAACTCACGCAAAAAAGAGGTGGAGCGGCTGGCGACCAGCGAGCTGGCGCGCTCCAACATCGCGCGGCCCTATATCAACTTCAAGATGGAGAGGCCTTCGGGCAAAACCGCCCTGGAGTTCGAGGGCGTGCGCAAAAGCTATCGCCAGCCTGATGGAACGATTGAACACGTCATCAACGGTTTCTCCGCCATGGTGCAGCGGGGTGAAAAGGTAGTGCTGATGGGCCGTAACGCCCAGGGCAAATCCACGCTGCTGAAGGCGCTGCTGGCCAACGCGCCGGGAGTCGAAGAGAAGGACGTGTCCATCGACTCCGGCACGGTCAAGTGGGGCCATGAGGTCTCCATCGGTTACTTCGCCCAGGATCATCACGGTTCCATTCAACGCGGCATGACGGCCCAGGACTGGCTGCACCAGTATGACCCCAAGGCGGCCAAAGAAGACATTCGGGGAATCCTGGGGCAGATGCTGTTTCGGGGAGAAGAGGGCCTGAAGATGACCGATGCTCTCTCCGGCGGAGAGGCAGCGCGGCTGATCTTCTGCAAGATCATGCTGCTCAAACCCAACGTGCTGGTGCTGGACGAGCCGACCAATCATCTGGATCTGGAGAGTATCAATGCGCTCAACCAGGCGATCCAGAAGTTTGAGGGAACCGTCCTTCTGGTGACCCACGATGAAGATCTGATCGATGAGACGGCAACCCGGATCTGGCATTTTGTGGGCGGTCCGGACAACTTCCGGATCACGGATCATAAAGGGACCTATGAGGAGTATCAGCAAGCAGCCGCCATCGGCGCGCCATAGTGGCGGCCAAGCCAGGCAACACGGGCCGGGAGGCGCCTGGGTATAGAGATACAATCGAGGCATGGATGCGGATGTGAGGATTCCGGCACAGAAGAACGTCCTCGGCCAGCCAATTGAGAGTTGCAGCATCAACCCCCTCACCGGCTTTTACCGCGACGGCTGCTGCAATTCCGGGCCGGAAGACCTGGGAAAGCACACAGTTTGCTGCGTGGTGACGGCCAGATTTCTGGCTGTCTCCTCCGCGTTGGGAAACGACCTTTCCACGCCCATCCCCGAGTACGGGTTCCCGGGGCTCAAGCCAGGGGATCGATGGTGCGTGTGCGCCGCCCGGTGGTTACAGGTACAACGCGCCGGCGCGGCTTGTCCGGTGGTGCTGGAGGCAACCCATGAGTCGGTCTTGGAGACGATCCCTTTTGAGCTTCTGCTTCAGTATGCGGTGATACCTGAGACCTTGCACTGAAGGTTTTTCCGTGCAGATGGTTTCCAAAGCCGGGACTTCTGTGAGCGCTTTCCCCAAGGTTCGGGGGTTCGGGAGGGCTGGCCCGATAAAGTGCTTGGGCGGAACGATGATGCCGCAGCAAGGGTACTTTGAACGGCTCAACCACCCGCAAAAGCATGTAGCTGGCTTAGCAGGGCTCGTCGGTCCAGGGAAGATCCCGTTGATCTCGAAAGCACGAGATGCGTGGGCCCAACTGCCTTCTTTCGAAAGAGCTTTTTCTGATCCGTGGCAGGGTTCATGCCATCGATTCGTGCCGGATCAATAGAAATGCAAGAGGTCGATGTAGGCATCGATGATCTGGCGGCCCCAAAGAGCGCTGAGGATGCTGCCCATAATCAGCAGCGTCCCCAGCCGCAGCTTGGTCAAATGCCAGACATCCGTTGCTCGACGAAGCGACGGCGTCATCAACACCACCAGAGCGATGAAGACGCCGATGAGCACAGCCAGGCAGAAGGCCAGCACGGTATGCGAAAGGCCTAGCCAAGCAGCCATCAGCAGCATCAGCTTGGCTTCGCCCATCTTCACGCCGTCATGTTTGCGCAGCCAATGATAGATGCGTCGAATGAGCAGAATAACCAGAGGGGCAAAGACGATGGCTGCCAGCCAGTGCAACATGGCGTCATAAACCTCGGCGCCGTGACCCTCCAGCCCGGTTTCCATGCTCCAGTGCAACGGGAGCGCGGTCCAAAAAAAGAAATTTACGATAAAGCGGGCTGCGCTGACCACCAATCCCAAGGCCGCACCCCCCAGCGTGATCCAGTCAGGGAGCCAGTGATGCTCGGTATCCAACACCGCAAGGGCGATGAGCAGCCAGCAAAGGGTCATCTTCACCAAAGCAAAGGCGACCGCATCGTACATGCTGAATGGCGTCCTCTCCAGCTTCAGGAACTCGCCACAGGCGGTCCATGCGGACGCGGCCCAGCAACCGCCCACCCCCAGTTCAACCAGAGGATAGCGCCATCCAAGCCAGGCTTTGCAGGCATGGCACCGCCCACGAAGAAGAGCCCAGCTCAGGACAGGGATCCGCTCCCACCATGTCAAAACGTGCCCACACTTCCGGCAATGAGCCCTGGGACCAACGATGACCTCATCGGCAGGCCAATGGGTGAGGTAGATGTTTAGAAAGCTGCCAAACATCAATCCAGAGAGCGCAGCGAGCCCGGTAATGAGTAGGCGAATCGTCAGGGTCACAGGGCCCCTCCTTGTGAATTTCTTCCAAATATACGCCAAGAAAGCTTCGGGTTGGATCTCTTGCCAGGAGATTGGGGTCTGTGCCCCAGCCAGGGAACGCTTGCATCTTCCGGATGCCGGTCCATCCCGACTTCGTCAGATGCTTCCTTGACTCGTCCATGCCTGCATGATTGCTTCTTCCTCATTTTTTCTAGACGGAGGATCAGGACCGAACGGCGAGATTAACCGTCGAAGTAGCCGATGCCGGGGACGGAGTCGGCGCCCGAGGTTTGCCCTCGCTTCCATGCGCCGGCCTCGATCTTTCCACTCTCCAGGAGCGCTGTTTCGAGTTGCTCAGCGCCCCTGGAAGATCGTAATCGGGATCCGCATGGAAGCACCAAACGTTCTGGATTGAGCATTTGCCACAGGAGTGACCGTACTGAGCAGCCGGTCCACCAGGCCCTTCTTTCCCGGGCGGTACAAGGCGTGGTGGTTGAGCACATAGGTGGCCGTGAGAAAGCCTACAGCCTGACCGACAACGATGTCCGAGGGAAAGTGCTGGTTGGCCAGCAGACGGGAGATGCTTACGGCTTCCACGAATCCGTAGGCCGGGACCATCACGTACCAGTGCGGATACTCTCCGGAGACGACGCGGGCCATAGCCATCGAAGACGACGCATGGTCGGAAGGGAATGAGGAGTCAAACTCCCAGTGATTGGTTCCATCGGCCCAGAAGTTGCCATGTCCGTTCCCCTGCAAAGGCCGCTGCCGGTTGCTGACGATCTTCAAGGCGGCGGTTACAGTCGCCGAGTCAATCACCGCCTCGGCAACCAGCCTCCCGGTCTCCGCCAACTTTGGATTCTTGTCCGCGAGCCCGAGGAAGTAGACTCCCGCGCCCCCGAGTCCAGTGGCATAGTAGGAACCAAAGTTGGCGATGTCGTTGGCGATTCTGGTGCGGTTGAGGTCCACGCCAGCCGCCTGTTCCGCATCCCGGTCATAAGCGAAGGCCAGTCCTGTAGAGGCGCTCAGCGGCGTCAGCCAATAGGCATCTCGCGGCTTGATGTGGAATGGACTGGAGAAGATCCCCTCATCGTCTTTGCCGAGATCCTCGAAACAGCGAACCAGATGGGAGATTCCGCAGATGGGCTCTCCGCTTTGAACCAGCGGATTTGGCGAGGCCGCTGCCGGGTTTGCCGTGGAAGCGCCCGCGGAAGTTTGACTCGCAGTGAAGCTCCATTCCACGGGTGAAGCTTCCGCGGAGGAACTCTGGCTCTGCGCCAACGGAAAGGAGAAGCTGGGTAGGGCTGAGATATTGGTCGTTTGCGCCGGAGCCAGCGATGCACACAAAGCTAACAGGCTGAATCCGGCGGCGAAAAAGGATCGGCGCATGAGTATATCCAGTTTATAGGGAGTGAGGCGTGCGGCCTGAGGCAGGCAGGGGAGCAGTCCGCCGCTCCCTGAGATTCCTTTTATACAACACTCGCGACGTGAAGTTGCGAACAGGGCCCGATAGACGAAAGCTCCGCGGCTCTTGGCGGCTACCTGCCGGACTCGCGAACCGTATGTGGGGATGAAGCGGCTCTTGCTCCGGGACCGGACCAAGTCCATGAATCTCGGCTCGGCCCGCCGTCCCAAGATGGGAAAACCGCATGCAGGGAGCGCAACAGCCCTGCGCGGTATACTTCCACTGGAGCGCGCAGGTTCCGGCAAAGCAAGAAGCAGTTCTGCCGACCGCGGAAGCGTGATGAGCGCGAGAGACGATGCTTGCGGCAAGCAACCGGTGCCCAGTCATACCAATAGAACTTCTTTCTTCCCAGGCCGGCGCCAAAGAAAAGCGGTGCAGAGCATCCCGTCGGGTGGTTCTCCAGAGCGCTCCGCCCGGTTGTCGCACACTTACCAAAGCGCTCGCCGCAGCCTGAACCAGTGACGTCATTCGATGGAAAGGGTTCTTCATCTTGCGGGAAACAAAACGAGCGACCATCCCCGGCCTCTGGACACGGAGACATTTCTCTCTGCTTGCGGGGGCCGCTCTACTGCGGTTGCGTTTTGCCCGCGCTGTTCATGCTGGTACGCAGTCCGGCTTCCAGCCGTTGCTTCCTCGATTTCCTCTCACGGCGCCGTCGCCTGATCGCGTTGCCGCACTGCTCGCCTATGAGCCAGAGGAGGATCCAGACGCCGCCTACTTCCGGTCCTTCGTGACCCGGCAGACCACCATCCCGCCCTTTGCGCTGACCCAGGCGCAGCCGCGTCTGAGCGCTAAGCCACAGCTTGCCAGCTTAACCGGATGCTACCGCACTCTGGGCCCCGAGGCAGACGACTCCTACAAGACGCAGCGTTATGGGACGCCTCCCAAGGATGGTGTGTTCATCTCGCGCATGGTTGGATGTCACGACATCCTCGTCAGTTGGAGCGGTCCCGGCATAATTCCCAATCCTGCTTTGACGGATGCCGCGCATCGCAATGGAGCTCTTTGCCTGGGCACCATCTTCCAGCCGGATCACCGCATATACGATGAGAGCGCGGCGCCGCGTAAGACGGTCGCGGCCAAGTTTGTATCGCTGGCCCTATACTTCGGGTTTGATGGATACTTCGTCAACTTTGAGAACGGGACGGCAGCGCAACACCAGCAGGTGCTGGAACTGATCGCACTCATGCGAGATGAGGCTAAAAGACGGGGCAAGCGGGATTTCTACATCCAGTTCTACGACGGCAGTTCAGATATGAAGCAACTGTTGCCTCCGCGCGCTGCCGACGCAGAGAAAGGGATCGAAGGTTCGTTTGCCAACAGCGCCATGCTGGACCAGGGATGGAGCGGCTATTCGATGACTCATGGCTGCTGCTCCGGAGCGCCTGTTTCACCTGCGGCGGTAGCTCAATATTGCAAGGCCCATGGATTTGAACCAGACTCTTCGGCCTTTTTCGGCTTTCAACTCTATCCCGGCCCAGGCTATCTCGGCTTGGCCGCGCCTTCCGTGATTCAACCCAACGGCGGCTTTGCCTATGGCGGACTGCAGATTTATAGCTGGGATGATGGTTTGCATGCTTTGGCCGTCTTCCAGGCGGAACAGGGCGCAGCTCACCACTCATCGTTGCAGGCGGACTTCTATTCGCTGGAACGCAATTTCTTCAGTGGGCAATCGGGGAACCCTGCGCTCGATAATGGACCTACAGAGGCCCAGGCGCGCGTTTATGCAACGACGGCGGCCGGTACGCGTCGCTATTCGGGGTACCACCCGGGCTTCCCGCGTTCCACTGACCAGATTCGGTTGCCGATCACCTATGGCGTGGCGAACTTCATCGCGGAGCGCTCTGTCATCGGTTCGGCGCCCTTTGTCTCGCGCTTCAATACCGGAGCGGGCAACGCATTTTTCCTGGCCGGCAAGAAGGTGAGCGACACTCCCTGGTTCAACATGGGCATCCAGGATGTTCTGCCGACATGGCAGTGGTGGATGGAGCCGAGGTGGATGGAGCCGAAAAGCGGAGCCATCGGCCGCAAAGCCCCCTACGTTGCGCCACTCTCAATCAGGTACGACCATGATCTGGCCTTTGAAGGAGGTTCATGCCTGCGTGTGCAAGGGAACATCCCGGCCGGTGGCGGGGTCGCACTGCGGCTCTACAAGATGAGAGTCGTGCTGGAGGAAGAGGTCTCTTCGCTCCAACTGGTATGGCATGGCGCGGCGAGTCTTCGCCACAATCTCGAGATCGGCATGATCTTTGAAGATGCTCCTGAGACCATTGAATGGATGCCGCTAGCGAAGTCCGGCGCCGGAGAGCACACCCACGCGGGGGGCGGATGGACGCGTTCGACGCTCAAACTAGGTGCGTACCGCGGGAGAACACTGG
>JAJYZE010000116.1 GCA_021800195.1 Acidobacteriota bacterium | reverse complement strand
GCGAGTGGGGCATTCCTTATCCCAGCGGCGATGATTTGGGGCGCACTCCGATGCACGGAGCCAAGCTGCCCAAGACGCAGCAGTCCTTGACCATCAGCTTTGAACACACCACCAAGCACTCCACGGAGCTACATGTCCGCTGGGAGAACACGGATGAGTCGGTCTTGATTCCGGCTGTGATCCAGGCTGTGAAGGAGGGCTCCGCAAGCAGAACCGGGCAAGCGAAGAGATGCGGGCAGGTCCTGCGCGCTCAAGACCGCGTGGGGCAGCCGACGTGGTCTACCTCAGCGCTCCCGCTGGGCGCGCCTCTCCTCAGCCTCGGCATTGAGCTTCTCCAGCGCCGAGGCCACCAGCTCCTTGGCTCCGCCGATGCCGGCCATGATGGCCTGCAGGTCCATCTTTGGCAACGTCGGGTTGCGCTCGCCGGCGCAGTAGACGCCGTGCTGGCCCACCAGCACCATGGCATCGGTGAGTACATTCAGCGCGACGCTCAATCGCCCCCGCGCCTCGCCACGCATGAACTCCTCGCGCTCCAGTTCTTCGGCGCGCGCGTAAAAGACGTCTCCGTGCCGATAGAACGGTGAGTGCCGGCTCTTGTCCGGTTCGGAACTTCGGTTGTCGTTCGCCAACGTGGCGCCTCCTCTGGAAAGATGACCGATGGAAAGATGACCGATCAGGAAGAGGACCGGATCCTCCCGAAGCCTTCTTCGCTGCTGCGCAGCTTCATCTGGTCACTGGATTCAGCGACTCGGCCGCGGGGCTCTTCCAGCGCAGCACCGGCTTTCGCGCCGCGGAGGTCTCATCGAGGCGTTGCATCCGTGTCGTATGGGGCGCGGTGCGCACCAGTTCCGGGTTTTCTTCTGCTTCGCGCGCAATCTGCCGCAGCGCGTCGATCAAAAGATCCAGCTCCTCGCGGCTCTCGCTCTCGGTCGGCTCGATCATCATGGCTCCGGGAACCACCAGGGGAAAACTGACCGTGTAGGCGTGGAAGCCGTAGTCGATCAGCCGCTTGCCCATGTCGCCGGTCTTGACGCCGGGCTGGCCGTCCTTGCGCTGGGACTGCAACCGGTCGCTGAAGACCACCTCATGCAGGGAGGGCGACTTGTAGGGCAGATCGAAGACTCCCTCCAGTTTGGCCCGGATGTAGTTGGCGTTGAGTACGGCATCCTCTGTGGTCTGGCGCAGGCCGTCCGGTCCGTTGGCCAAAATGTAGGCCAGCGCGCGGACAAACATGCCGAAGTTGCCGTACCAGGCGCGCACCCTGCCAATGCTCTGCGGCCGGTTGTCGACCAGGCTGAGCGAGCCGTCGGGAAGGCTTCGAATGGTCGGCACGGGGAGAAACGATTCGAGGATCTGCTTGCAGGCCACCGGACCCGAGCCCGGTCCGCCGCCGCCGTGGGGCGTGGAGAAGGTCTTGTGCAGGTTCAGGTGCATCACGTCCACGCCGAAGTCTCCCGGCCGGGTCTTGCCCACCAGTGCATTCATGTTGGCGCCGTCCATGTAGAGCAGCGCGCCTTTGGCGTGCAGGATGTCGGCAATCTTGTGAATCTCACTCTCGAAGACCCCGATGGTGGAGGGATTGGTCAACATCATGGCGGCCACGTCCTGGTCCACCATGCGCTCCAGCTCGGCCAGGTCCACCATGCCCAGGGAGTTGGACTTCAGGTTTGCCACCTGATAGCCGCATATTGCCGCCGTGGCCGGATTGGTGCCGTGCGCGGAGTCTGGAATGATGATCTTCTTGCGCGCGTCGCCCCTGGACTCCTGATAGGCGCGGACCAGCAACATCCCCGTGAGCTCTCCCTGCGCTCCGGCCGCCGGCTGCAGTGTAATCGCCTCCATGCCGGTGATCTCCAGCAGGCAGTCGCTGAGCAGCTTCATGATTCCCAGGGCGCCCTGGCTCAGCGACTCGGGCTGGTAAGGATGCGCCTCCGCGAGACCCTCCAGTCTGGCCACCGCTTCATTGATGCGCGGGTTGTACTTCATGGTGCAGCTCCCCAGCGGATACATCCCCAGATCGATGGCGTAGTTCCAGGTGGAGAGCCGGGTGAAGTGACGGATGATCTCAATCTCACTCAACTCCGGCATCACGCCCAGGCCGTCGCTGCGCAGGGCGTCTCCCAGCAGCGCAGAGGCGTCCACCGCCGGAACGTCCAACTGCGCCAGGCGGTACGCCTTCTTGCCCGGAGAAGAGTTTTCAAAGATCAGATTCTCCTTCTGATTGACGTGCGTTGTGGCCTTCTTCGGCGTGCCCACAAACCTATCTGACATTCCTGCCTCTCTTCCAAATCTAATTTGCACTCCCCGGGGCCATGCCGGCGCTTTGGGGAGGCTCGGGTTGCGTCGTTCCAGGTTCACTGCCCGCTGCCCGGCGCTAAAACTCCTGTTCGTCCAGGCCGCTGCCGTCGGCGGAGTAACTGCCCGCCTCCGGCCCTTCCAGATCCTCTTCGCGCAGGCTGAGTGCGATCACGGTTCCGGATTCGAACTCTACGGTCAACGCATCCATCTCCTCCAGCGAAGCTTTGGCAACCATCTCGCCAATTTGCGCGCAGAGCGCATTGCGGTACTGCGGCTCGGTGAACGCCAGGGAAAAATCCGCCAGCAGGATGTGGGGCCATGCGTAGAGGGTGAGCATAGGGCCGGGTGAGCCCGGCACGTCGCCAAAGCGCAGCCGCAGGTAGTCACCCACAAACTCCACAGCGGTAAGCTCTTGCCCTTCCAGCGCGCTCAGGTCCATGGCTATCGCGCTCCTGTGAAGGCTTGTTGGGGTTCGGACGGTGGTGCGATGGAGGAGCCGGGAACATAGAGAAGCGCGGCGGCAAGGTCGATCTGGGCGCGAGTGGTCAGCTCTGTGGCGCACCACAGGGTAGCGCTTGCACCCAGCTCCGGGTACCACTTCTCCAGCGCCAGCCCCCCGACGATCTGCTGCTCCAGCAGGCGGGCGTTCATCTCCGCCGCCGGCTCCCGGGTGCTCAGCACAAACTCGTGGAAGTGGGGAGCGGAAAAGATCCGCTGTCCGCCCGCCGAGCCAAGCGCGGCCTCCAGATAAGCCGCCTTGGCCAGGTTCTGTTCCGCCAGTTCGCGTAGTCCCTGCTTGCCGTAAACGGTCAGGAAGATGGTCACCATCAGCGCCACCAGTGCCTGGTTGGTGCAAATGTTGCTGGTCGCCTTCTCCCGTCGGATGTGCTGTTCACGAGTGCTCAGCGTTAGCACAAAGCCGCGCCAGCCGTTGCCATCTGTGGTCTCGCCCACCAGGCGTCCGGGCATCTGGCGCAGGAACTTTTCTTTGCACGCGATCACGCCGCAGTATGGCCCGCCATAGCCCACCGGTACGCCGAAGCTCTGGGCTTCGAGCGAGACGATATCCGCCTCCACCGGGGCTCGAACGATGCCCAGACTGACAGCTTCGGCGATAGAGACGATCAGCAGCGCTCCCTTGCGATGCGCAATCTCCGCGGCGGCGGCCACGTCTTCGATCACTCCGAAGAAGTTGGGAGACTGGAGAAGGATGCAGGCTGTCTCGGAGGTGACTGCGGCGTCCAGCGCGTCCAGATCCAATCGTCCGTCTTGCCGGGATTGGCCGGAGCCCGGGGCGATGTAGCCAACTTCGGTGATGGGAATTCCCTGATGCCGCGTCAAGGTGGCGAGCACCTCGCGATACTCCGGGTGTACCGTTCTCGCCACCACCGCACCCTGCCTTCCCGTGACGCGGCAGGCCATCAGCACGCTCTCCGCAGCGCCCGTGGAGCCGTCGTACATGCTGGCGTTGGCAATCTCCATGCCGGTCAGCTCGCAGATCATGGTTTGAAACTCGAACATCGCCTGCAGCGTGCCCTGCGCGATCTCCGGCTGATAGGGGGTATAGCTGGTGAGAAACTCGCCCCGCTGCACCAGAGAATCGATGATCGCGGGGCGATAGTGCCGGTAGGCTCCCGCGCCCAGAAAGCTGGCTACGGACCGGCCTCCGGCGGGACGGGCCGCGAGCTCCTCGGCATCGCCGCTGGCCAGATTCGCGGCATAGGCGCGAAAGCGGTCCAGGATCTCCGACTCCGCGTGCTGTCGCGGAATTCTTAGATCCCTCTCCAAACGGTACTCCGCCGGTATGGTCTCAAACAGAGATCCGATGGTGGAGACGCCGATCTCGGTGAGCATCTCCTGGCGTTCCGCCGCGGATTTGGGTAGATAACGCATCGGTTCGGTTTCCTCTCTCTTGGCTGCCGGCTTGTGGCTGCCGGCCTGTGGCTGCCGCTTGTGGCTGGCCGCTTGCCGTCTTGACATGGTCGGTCCCGCAGCCTTCCAAGTGGCCGACCAGAGGTCTTGCATCCGCCGCATCGGCCCCGGAGGTGATGAGGACGGGGAGCAAGCGGCCCGGAGCCTGTGCCGACCACAAATCTCCTGTCTGCCGGCATCGCTGCTCCCGGCAGTTGGTTTTTAGTGGCCGGACTCCTCGGCAACAAACTTCTGATACTCGGCTGCGCTCAGCAATCCTTCAGCCGGAGATCCTTTGGCCGCGAGCCGGATGATCCAGGTCTCGTTGGCTGCCTTGTTGATGGTCTCCGGCGTGTCGTTCAGCGCGGAGTTCACCGCCGTCACGGTTCCCCCGATCGGGGTGTAGAGATCGCTCACGGCCTTGACCGACTCTACCGACCCAAAGGTGGCGCCGGCCTCAAACTCCTGCCCGACCTTGGGCAGTTCGACGAACACAATGTCACCCAGGGAATCCTGCGCGTAGTCGGTGATGCCCACCGTGGCGGCGCCACCCTCCAGCAGCATCCACTCGTGCGATTTGGCGTAACGATAGTTTTCAGGGTAGCTCATGATTCCTCTCAGGTTCCAGCGTGTGGCGCTGCTTCAATTTTAGGCAGCCCGGCGGTGAAAAGCGAACGCCGCAGGCCGAGACAGACAATGGGTACCTTTGGCCTGCCCGGGGGCAGGAAGCAGACCTCGACTCGTCGGCTGCGATGGGTGCCGGAGGCATGGCCGGTTAGATCCGCCGGCGGGAGGCGGCCTTCGTTTCTCGATCGCGGCTCAGCCGGAAGAGGAGCCGTGCTTGCAGATCCACAAACTTTCTGTCTTCACAACCTAACCCAGCACAGCCGGGGCAGTCACGCCCTTCGTGCGTTTATAGAACGGGGTGGGAACCACCACCGCTTTTATCTTCTGCCCCCGAATCTCCACGCCGACCTCCGTGCCCGGCTCTGCAAAGGCCATGGGGACGTAGGCCAGAGCGATGTTTTTCTTGAGGAAGGGCGCGGGGGAGCCGCTGGTGATGGTTCCGATGGGCTCGCCCTGAAGGTTGAGAACCGGGTAGCCGTCCCGCCCGATGCCGCGCTCGACCATCTCCAGCCCGACCAGGCGCTTGATGGGGCCGCCGTTCTGCTGCACCTGAAGAAGCGCCTCGCGGCCCAGAAAGTCCGCGCCCTTGTCCAGCTTGCAGTAACGCCCCAGATTGGCCTCCCAGACGTTGATCGATTCGGAGATCTCGTGCCCGTAGAGCGCCATGGCCGACTCCAGACGCAGGGTGTTGCGCGCGCCCAGGCCGCAGGGCAGGATGCCGAACTCCTCTCCTGCGGAGAGCACCTCAGCCCAAACCCGCGCGCCGACCGCTTCATCGGAGGGGACGTAAATCTCGAAGCCATCTTCGCCGGTGTAGCCGGTGCGGGCGATCAGCACGTTATGCAGGCCGCAGACCTGGCCCCAGGTAAACCAGTAGTTTTTGATCGGCGTCAGGTCAACGGGGGTGACCTTCTGCAGCGTGGCCATGGCTTTGGGCCCCTGGATGGCGATCTGGGTGTAGTAGTCGCTGACGTCGGTGATGTGCAGCCCGCCCATGCCGCTCAGAGTCTGGCGTACCCATTGGACATCCTTATGACGGGTGCCGGCGTTGATCACGATCAGGTAGTCGTTCTCGCTGAGCTTGTGCAGGACCACGTCGTCCACGAAGGTTCCGTTGGGGTAGAGCATGGCCGAGTAGTGCGCCTGGCCGACCTGCAGTTTCGTGGCATCGTTCATCAGCAACTTCTGGACCGCGGCGAGCGAGTTGGGCCCGCGCAGTTGGATGTCGCCCATGTGCGAGACATCGAAGATTCCTACGCCGGTGCGAACGGCCATATGCTCGTCGATGAGCCCGCTGTACTGCACGGGCATCTCCCATCCGCCAAAGTCCACCATGCGCGCCTTGTGCGCCAGATGCGTGTTGTACAGCGCTGTGCGGCGCAGCGCAGCCGCTGCAATGGATTGGGTATCGCTCATGAGTGTCTGCCTCTGCTCCGGGCGCTCCGCCGCCTGGACGCAGCGCGCTCGAACACAGTCAAACGATATCAAACGCCAGCCCCCGGGCGCGAACGGCCGCCCGGTGGAACCGCGCGTTGCCGGGAAGCATTCCCGCAAAGCAGTTTTTCGCGCTCGCTCCCGGTGGCCGTGAATCGAACCTTCGGGCGTTCCTGCCGGGCTATTTGACAGCGAGCGTGAGCACGGTGGAGTGCGTCAGCGGGCCGCAGGTGAGGGTTACGGTGATGTTGTAGGTCTGGGGATCGATGGGGAAGGCTACGTTGTCTCCACAGCCGCTCAGGGTTGCGCTGAGGGCGATTCCGGCGGCGAGGATCAGCAGCAGAGCGATCTTCTGAGAGAACTTCCTGGCGGAGCGGCGAAGCGTCAGAGCCAGGGGCAAAAGGAAGATCGCCCACACCACCGGCTGCCCGCCGCCGGCGCGCTCCCGGGAATGCAGCCGCGACGTCTGGATCAGATCCTGAACCGGGACGTTGAAGGTGAACGACAGCGGATTGAGCTTGATGTTGGCGGGAATCTGCCAAGAGGTTGCGGTTATTTTTGTCCACGGTTGGGTGTTGAGCGTGACCGTTCCGTCTGGGGCCAGGCCGGTGACAGAGAGCAGAGATGCCTCAGGGAGGCTCGTGCCGATGTTGGGGATGACCGCAACCTGAAACGTCGCCGCCACTTTGGGGAGAACTGTCTGCATGGCGCCGGTGCTACCGGTAGGCGCCAGGCGAAAGTCGATTAAATCTTCCGTAATGGGGGCGCTGCTCAGAGCAAGGTAATCCGTTGAGCCGCCATAGACCGCGGTGATGGTGTCCGCCCCGGGGGGAAGAGACGAGGTAGAGAAGCTGGCTATGCCCCCGGTCAAGGCAGAAGTGCCCAGAGCGGTTGTTCCATCCATCAGCGTGACGGTCCCGGTCGGCGTACCGACGGTAGAGACCACAGAGACGCTAAAGTTCACGGGAGATGTCGCCAGCGTCGAGCTGGGTGCGCCGGTGAGGTTGATGGCCGGAGTGGCGGGCTGGATGATCAACGTTCCGGTTGTGGAGCCCGTATAGTCCGAGTTGGTCACTGTGGCCGTGACGGGGTAAGATCCCGCAGCCACTGGTGGAGAGACGTTCCCTGAGTAGGTTATGCGGACGCCGATGCCCGTGGGGTTGGTGGTCGCCGTGGCGGAGAGCGGTGAGCCGGAGTAGATCTGCACCAGGTTGCCCAGAGTGATCGCCGCTGTGGCTTGATTCACCGTGAGGGTTGTGGAGCCGGTGGCGGGGTTGTAGTCGGCAGCATTGGAGGGCGTAAAGCTGACGTTGAGCGTCTGCTGGCCGACGGATGGCACCGCGCCGGCGGCTGGAGAATAGACGTAAGTTCCTGCCACCGATGCGTTGTTGAAGCTCGCGGAGGCGTCAAGCTGTGTGCTGCTCAAGGCCGTGCCGTAGGCGATGGCCGCGGGAGCGGCCCAGAGGATGGTGGGGGTTGCCTTGGCGATGGTGATCACGCCGGTGGCCGTGCCCGTGTAGTTGGTGCTGTTCACCGTTGCGGTAACGGTGTAGGTTCCGGCGTTGGTGGGAGGCGTGGGCGAGGCCGGGTACGCCGTGCCGCCCGTGCCGGTGTAGGTGAGGGTGACAGGCAGGTTGCCAGGGTTGGTGGTGGCTGTGACGGAGACGGGCGCGCCGGTGTAGGTCTGCGTCGAGCTGACTACCGTCACGGTTGCTGTGGCTTGATTCACCGTGAGGGTTGTGGAGCCGGTGGCGGGGTTGTAGTCGGCAGCATTGGAGGGCGTAAAGCTGACGTTGAGCGTCTGCTGGCCGACGGATGGCACCGCGCCGGCGGCTGGAG
>JAJYZE010000115.1 GCA_021800195.1 Acidobacteriota bacterium | reverse complement strand
GCCGGAGAACCGGGCCTACAGATGCTCACACGGGGACGAGAAGCCGGGCTCTACCGCTGCTGCAGATACTTCCACCAAGAGGGGTAGGAAGGGTTAACGGGGATCCGGTCAATACCTTGTCCCTGCAGAACGATTAGGACTACGGGTTTTTGGCGTCCTCGTACTCTTCATGCCACGCCATTTGGATGGCCTCCAGGATGCTTTCATTGGACTTGGCGGGATCTCCAATGAAGCCCGGAAGCTGGGTGACCCACTTATGCAGATCGGTGAATCGAACCGAGTAGGGATCGGTATCCGGGAACATCTCCTGCAGTTGAATTCCAATCTCCAGAGCGTCAGACCAGTCAAGTTCGCGCGGCATCCGTCTCGCCTCCCGAGCTACATTTTACGACCGGCAATGCAGGGTTGCGTTGCGGCGGCCAAGGGGGGTGGCGCGATAGAATAGGCAGATCGGTTCAGCAACGCGGAAACCAGCAGGCTTCTATGACAACAACCTCGCAAGCTCCGAATCCAGCTCTCCAGGGTTCCTCGGCCAAGGCACAGCCTGTCAAGGTGAACTCCGGGCGGCGCGGCGCTGCCCGCCGGCGGTTGATTGCCGCGGCCCGCCGGCTGCGCGAGGTTGGGTCGATCGCCTCCGCCCTGGCCAGTACGGGTCACCCGTACATGGCCCACATTGTGCCCATGCGGCGCTGCAATCTGGCTTGCACCTATTGCAATGAGTTCGACGATGTCTCCAACCCCGTGAGCGTGGAAGAGATGCGGCGGAGAGTGGCTCATCTGGGGCGGCTGGGAACCTCCGTGATCACCATCTCCGGGGGAGAGCCTCTGCTCCATCCCGAGCTGGACGAGGTTATCCGCAGCATACGGGGCACGGGTGCGATTGCGGGCATGATCACGAACGGCTATCTGCTGATGCCGGAGAGGATTGAGCGGCTGAACCAGGCTGGGCTGGATCATATGCAGATCTCCATCGATAATGTGATGCCCGATGAGGTCTCGAAGAAGTCGCTCAAGGTGCTGGACGCGAAACTGGCGATGCTGGCCGAGCACGCGGAGTTTCACGTGAACATCAACTCCGTGGTGGGGGGTGGGATTGCAAACCCTGAGGATGCCTTGACCATCTCCCGCAGGGCGCTGGAGTTGGGATTCAGTTCGACGATCGGGATCATCCACGACGGCAGCGGTCAGTTGAAGCCGTTGGGAAGCCGTGAGCGCAAGGTTTGGGATGAGGTTCGACGGCTCACGCGGCGCAGCTACTCGCGATTCAACGGCTTCCAGGAGGCGATCGCCAACGGACTGCCGAATGATTGGCGCTGCCGTGCAGGGTCGCGTTATCTGTATGTCGATGAGAACGGGATCGTCTCCTACTGCTCGCAACAGCGCGGGTATCCGGGTATTCCCATCGCCGAGTACACGACTGCGATGGTCAAGCGCGAGTTTCTCACCGAGAAGTCCTGCGCGCCGAACTGCACGATCAGTTGTGTGCACCAGGTTAGCTACATTGACCACTGGCGGGCGCCCCAGAAGACAACAGTGACGCCCGGTGGGGAGGGGCGCGGCGCTTCCTCCGGCCTGGTGCAGATACGCTGAGCATTTTCGGCGCAGGTGCCGAGGCACGCCCTGGCCTCGATCAGCGTTTCCGTGATCGATCCAACGCTACACCCCTCATTGGGGAACTCATCAACACTCAGGATGCTGTGAAGAACGGGGGCCGCGTCAGCCGGCCGGCGTGGCCAGGTCGAGGACGATCAGATCTCCGTGATCGTAGATGTGGCGGCGGCTTTGCAGGAGTTGGGCAAACTGGCGATAGCTTGCCAGCCGGATCTGCGCTTCGCTCCGAATCCACTGGGTTGTGTTGGGATCGGCCAGCTCATCCTGTTCCCGCAGGGTGACGTTGGGCAGGGTGGAGCTGTCAAAGCTCAGGGCAAGGTACCTCAGGTGGTGGGAGAGTAGGTAGGCCGCCAGCGCATCTCCATCGGAGCGGCTGGGCCAGCCTGGAGGCAGGCTGGCGGCTCCGGGGATATCGGCGATATCAATGGCGTGTGAGCGGAAGTCGAGCAGGAACGGAAAGTCAACGGTAGCGATGGTCCCATCCGTTGCGCCTCCCGGAGCTTGGCCAGGCGCGGAGGGAATGGCGAGCTCCATGGCGCGATAGGCCAGCACCGTGGCTTCCGGCTCGATGTGGAAGTCCGTCAGGCTGGTCCTCAGACACTGGAAGGTCATGGCGTACTCGTGGGTCCAGGAGTTGAAGCCGACGTACATGGCCAGACAGAGGCAGAGCACCGCGCTGCCCCAATGCTGCGATAGGGATCGCAGCGATGGAGCAAGATTCGCTTTGACTGCGGCGGCGAGATAGAGGAACAGAATGGCGGCGAGGATGGCCGGGTAATTGTATCGGCGCACAGAGTCGCCGCCGGTGGCCAAGCCCACCAGGACGGATGCGCTGAGCGCCGCCGCGGTGAGCGCGGCGAGCACGCGCGTCTGCTCATCCCGTTCGCACCAGAACCACTCCAGAAGCAGCACGGCGGCCAGCGGCAGGTTGAAGAGCATCACCTTGGCCACAATTTTTACCGTATGGCCGCCTGACGGCGGAGGGAAGAGACCGTAGGCGCTGTATTGATAGCCCTTGCCGAGGATGGGATAGAACCAGGTGCCGGAGGCGCTGTGGCTGGCGATCATCCACGGCGCCAGCACCAGAAGAGATCCCAGTGCTGCCAGCAGCAGCGTCTCAACGCCCGCCCGAAGGCTGCGGTACCGGGCGTGGAGAAGCACGATGCAGGCAAGGAAAAGGACACCATGCGGAAGGTAGGTGGACTTCAGGGTCGAGATACCTGCTGCCGTGATGCCGAGCAGGACCGCCTGGAGCCGGGGATGATCCCAAAAGGTGTCAAGGTCCGCAGCCAGAAGGACCAGGCCGGCGAAGAGAGCGAACGGCAGGTCGACAAAGGTGAGGTTGAACTGAAGCTGTGGGGTGATGAGCAGGAAGAGGGTCAGCAACGCGCGTTGCAGGGGGTAGAGACGGAAGACGGCGCCCAGCTCCAGGGCAACGCAGCCCAGCAGCAGCAGTCCGGAGGCGCGGTCGGCCATTTGCACATCCTCCAGGGGCAGCTCGGTCAGTACGAGGGACTGGAGAAAGTAGTTGCCGCCCAGGGAAGACATCACGCGGCGTTCGCTGAAGGGATCGGGAGCGTACTCATGCAGGGCATCCATCTTGACGGGGGCGGCGAGATAGAAGTTGTAGTCATCGTCATGCTGGTAATACGGGGTGTGCACCGTAGCCGCGAGGCGCACCACAAACACCACCGTTGCGAGCCAGAAAGCAGCCTGCTCTGCGATATACTGCCGCGCCGGGCCTGCTGAAAGGGTGGTAGTTGTGAGTCTGGCTGGGGCAGAGTCGGCGCAGGGGTAGGCAGGCAATCTGGGACGAGTCAGGATGAAGCCGGCCAGCCCCGCCCCAACCAGGCAGAGCCGCACCGGATGGTTAATAGCATGCAAAAGGTTCAGGCAGCCGCCGCAAAAGATCGTCACGCCAAAGCCGGCTACGGCAGCCATGGCGAGCGATGCCCTGCGCAGACCCGAACCACGGAGCAGGATGGCGCCTAGTCCGGATATCGCAAGGAAGACGGTACAGCCCCAGCAGATCGCCAGGAAAAGATGGAGAAGGGAGCCGAGCGTGATCATCCGGTTTCCTTTTGTCCGAAACCGCTCGTGATCCGGTCTTTGACCAAGCGCAGGCAGGGATCTTCGGCAGGCAGTGTCTCTGGCGTGGATGGCTGGAGGGAGAAGAAAGACATGGATTCGACCGAGCTCCCCACCATACTAAATGATGCGGAGAGCCGCGCTCGCGCAGGATTTGCCTGCCCTTCGGAGATGCTCGTTGGCGTGGGGCGCGTCCTGTAAACTCAAGCTGGTGCGCCTCAAACTTCCAACGCGGGTTTCGCTGCCGAAGACCTTTCTTTTTGCGTCGCTGTTTTTCTGCGTTCAGCAGTTGGAACATACCGGGTTCCTCTTCAGCCTGCTCTACTTCGCCTTTGTCCTGCTCGCCGCGGCCGCCTTCAATATCGCCGAGGGCTTCTCGCGGATCTCGGGAGCTTATATCTTCTGGTACGCAACATTGATTGTCATGTTTGGCGTCACATGGAAGGCTTTACTCGGAGAGCCCGCCGACTCCAATCTGTTTACTCCTTTGCTGGATATGTCACTCTATGCCACCAGCATGTTGATGCTGCTGCTGGTGACGATGCTGAACAAGAAGATTGACTTTCGAGCGATGGGGGTGGCGAGCGAATTGACCCTCACGAACCTGAACTACTCCAGCGCGGGGCTGGGATGTCTGATTGTCTGGCTGGGAATTGTTTATGCGGACATGATGTTCGGACAGGCGCCGGGAAGTCTGGTTAGCGCCCTGGTCCAGGTAAACGTCTTTGGTCCTCTGGGATTGATCCTGGTCACCATTGGGGCGATCAAAGACAGCGGTGGACGGCGCACGACGAATATGATCAGCATCCTCGCCTTGCTCTACTTCTTCTACCTTGGGCTGATCTCGCTCTCCAAGCAGGCGATGCTGACGCCGATGGTCTGCTGGCTGGTGGGAGCCTTTTACTCGCGACTCAAGGTGCGAGTGATTCATGTGGCGGCGATGCTTCTCATGGTGGCCGCGAGCTTTTTGGCAATCTCTCCGCTGTCGGCATCGCGCGATCTTGCCGAAGGGCTGGACGATACGCAGCGCCTGGAGCTGATCGGTCATCTGCTGACGCATTATTCCGAGTTGCAAGCGCATGTGCGAGGGCTGCAGGAGACTGCTGAGTCAAGTGGCGTAGGCGAGTGGTACAACCAGCCTCAGGGCTCTCTTGTGGAGCGCCTGAGCATGGTCCCGGTAGACGACGAACTCATTGCCTATTCCGCCAAGGGGCATTACGACGGGATGGCGCCGATCTATCAATACTTTGGCAATCTTCTGCCGCATTTTATCAGCCCCAACAAGGGTGGAATTTACAGTGGAAACTATTATGCCCACGAGATCGGCTTCGGGCTGGCTGAGAACGATTATTCGACGGGCATCTCGTTCAGTCCGGTGGGAGAGGCCTTCCACTGCGAGGGCTGGGGCGGGATCTTCTGGCTGATGCCGGCGATCTGGATTCTGCTCTTCAGCACGATCGACTTTGTGGTCGGGGATGTGATGAAGTATCCCTGGGGCCTGATGGTGGTGGTGTGGTTTGGCCATCTCGTGCCGGAGCAGCTCCTCGGCGGCATGATCTATTTTCTCGGTTATGGGAACTTCGGCATGACCCTGGCAATCATCCTGGTGACTCGTATTGCGCCGATTTTGGGAGCTTTGTTCATGGGGAGGGTCGTCTCTCTGCCCTCCCGCCGTCCGGCGCCGATCCACCAGGTTGTCGCCCCGGCGCCAGGCCCGGCAAGTATAAGGATGTCCTCCTGACCGTGGCTACTCTGCCCAACTGCATATGTCATAGCCCATTAGAAATGTCCCCCTGGTGCGCTACTATGAAAGCTGCCTTCAGAACCAGGAAATGCCTCTCTAAGTCATGACGAAATTGATTCTCGGCAATCTCGTGCATCGTCCCTTGCGTTCTGTGATCAGCGCCCTCGCTGTCGCCATCGAGGTGATCATGATTCTGTCCGTCGTGGCGCTCTTCTATGGGATGGTCAACGGAAGCCGATCGGAGACCACCGGCATCGGGATGGACATGATCGTGCATCCCGGCGCTGCCACCGCCATCATGATGACCAGTTCGGCCTCCGCCGATGTGCGTATCGCCAAGGTGCTGGAGGCTCTGCCCCATGTGCAGGTGGTGGCGCCGGTGAACATCAAGTTCAGCGTTGCCGGAAGCTCGCCTCAGAACATCTATGGGATCGACTTCAAGAGCTACAATGCCTTGCGCCCTTTCGTGTTTCTCAGCGGCGGTCCGTTCCGGCAAACCTTCGATCTGATCGTGGATGACCTGCAGGCCCAGTCAGGGAAGGGATTGAAAGTAGGGGATAGGGTGAAGGAGTTGAATCACACCTTCACGGTCTGCGGCATTGTGGAACATGGGAAGGGCGCGCGTCAGTACATACCGCTCACCACGATGGATGAGATCGACAACAATCCTGGCAAGGCCTCGGCGTTTTATGTCCGAACCGAAGATCCTCCCGCGTATCAGGCGGCGGTGCGCCAGGAGATTCTCTCCACCGACGGGCTCCAGGACTGGAGCGTGCAGACGATACAGGAATTTCTCTCCCTGCTGACGCCTGCGCATCTGCCTGGATTCAATATTGCGCTGAACGTGGTGATCTGTATTGCTACGATCATCGGGTTTCTGGTGATCTTTCAATCGATGTACACAGCTGTTCTGGAGCGTACCCGGGAGATCGGCATTTTGAAGTCCATGGGAGCCGGGCGGCTGACGATTGTCTCCGTGGTCTTGCGGGAGACACTATTGCTGGCGATTGCGGGAACCGCTCTGGGTGTGGCGTCTACCTATATTCTGCGCGATCTGTTGCGCGCGCGCTTCCCGACGCTGAGCTTTCAGATCACGCCGCATTGGGTGTTGAATGCGATCGCCATCGCTTTGGGCGGAGCCTTCCTGGGCGCTTTGTATCCGGCCCTGAAGGCGGCGCGCAAGGATCCGATCGATGCCTTGGCGTATGAGTAGGATTTCCGAACGGATCGTTCGCTGATGAGTCCACGGCGCCGGATCCTGAATGCACCATGGCGAGCGCCGGAGGTCAGGGCTGCATCGCATGCTTGGACGGGGCGACGCTCTGCTGAGCGCGGCTGCCTATTCGGCGGTAAAACCCAGTAGCCGGGGCAGCGCCTTGCCGAGATCGGCGTGAGTCCAGCGGGTTGATTCCCTATAATAAGGGTTCCAAGGCGCAGTCCCTCGAAGTCGAGAGCGCCGCTCGGGTGATGCCGGGCATGATCGCAGTCGCTGTCAAGGGGAGAGATTCTCGTCGAGGTCCCGAAGCTGGCCAAATCCACCATGTCGTCGACCTCCAATCCGTCCGCTGTCGGGGGAAAGATCCCAAGGCTTTTCAGGAAGAATCGGTGGGCGCAGCAGTGGAGCGGTTGGAGCAGCGCTGGATGGAAAGCGGCGAGGCTCGCAAAGATTCTGCTGCTTGGCCTTGCAGCTATCTTCTTTTGCCTGCACTTTCTGCATCTGACCGCAGACTTCCCGAATAACTCGCCTTGGATGGATTGGTCGAAGTACACCGACGAGGGCTGGTACGGGGACGCTGCGATCAGGCACTATGTTACGGGTCATTGGTACTGGAAGGGTGACTTCAATCCGGCTGTGGCATTGCCGGTATGGCCCGTCTTGGAGTGGCTGCTCTTTAAAGTGACGGGAGTTTCGCTGGCCGCGGCTCGAGCGCTGACTGTGTGTGTCTTCGGGGCGACGCTGGTCATCGTCTATCGGTTGATGGAAGGGCACAAAGGCACAGGCGTGAGCGCAGATGGCCACTCTTTGGCTGGACCGATCGCGATCTTTCTGCTCTGCACCAACCCTTTTGTCTATGTGTTTGAGCGCATGGCCATTCTGGAGCCGTTGCTGATTGCCCTGACCGCGCTGGGATTGCTGGCGGCCTCCATGCTGGAGCCGGTGCGTCTGGAGGGGAGAAAGCTTGTTGGCACAGGCGCGGCGCTTCTGCTGATGGTTCTGCTGCCGGCGATCGTGCTGACCAAGACGACGGGGCTGTTTCTGCTGCCGGCGATCTTTTACATGATCTGGGCGCGGGCGGGTTATCGTCTTCGCCCGGCGCTGCGGCTTGCGCTGCCGCCCGCCGTGGGAGGCGCCGGGCTGTGGTGCGCGTACTTCTTTCTGTTGGTTCGCCCGCATTATCTTGCGGATTACCAGTATCTGTTTTCGGCAAATGCTTACACAGGAATTGATCTTGAACCAGTCTCCAGCGTCATCCTGAACACCATCACGGATGGAACATGGATGGGAATGCTGCTCTACGGAACCTTCTTTGCGGTGGCCGCCCTGATCTTCTTCCGGCGGCCTCGGCTGCTGGCCAATCCCTTGCTCCCCTCCCTGCTGCTCTGGATCGCCGGATACTACTCTTTCCTTGCCTATCACAACAATCTGCAGCCTCGTTATTATCTGGTGCTAGCCGTGCCGATGACCATGGAGGTTGCCATGGGCCTGGACAGCCTTCGTCGCTGTCGAAGAAGATTCGC
>JAJYZE010000114.1 GCA_021800195.1 Acidobacteriota bacterium | reverse complement strand
CCTGCCTTCGCCACGGCCCTGGAGGTGCTCTCCGCCAACGGTGTTGATGTGGTGATTGATAGCGCCCGCGAAAGCCAGGAGCAGGCCGGGGGTTATACCCCCACTCCTGTTCTCTCTCACGCCATTCTGGATTACAACGCCTCTCATGCGAACGCGTCCGCCGACGGGATCGTCATCACACCCAGCCACAACCCTCCCCAGGACGGCGGTTTCAAGTACAACCCACCCAACGGCGGACCCGCCGACACCTCTGCCACCAAGTGGATCGAGAACCGGGCCAACGAACTCCTCACCAACAAGCTTCAGGGCGTCAAACGCCTTGCTTTTTCCAAGGCCCTGGCCGCCTCCACAACCCACCGCCGTGATTACATCACCGCCTACGTCCAGGATCTGGTCAACATCATCGACATCGATGCCATCCGTAACTCTGGACTCAAACTGGGCGTCGATCCTCTGGGTGGCGCCGGGGTCGCCTACTGGCCTCGCATCGCCGAGTTCTACCAACTACCCCTCGAGATTCTGAACCCCTACGTCGATCCCACCTTCCGCTTCATGACGTTGGATTGGGACTCACGCATCCGCATGGACTGTTCCAGCCCCTTCGCCATGGCTAGTTTGATCGCGAAGAAGGATCAGTTCGACGTGGCCTGGGCCTGCGATACGGACCATGATCGTCACGGCATCGTCACCCGCAGCTCCGGCCTGCTCAACCCCAACCACTACCTGGCTGTCTGCATTCAATACCTCTTCACTCATCGCGCAGAGTGGTCACCCAAGGCGGGCATCGGAAAGACTTTAGTCTCCTCCAGCATGATCGACCGAGTCGCCAAGGGCCTTGGCCGCTCTATGCTCGAAGTACCGGTTGGCTTCAAATGGTTCGTCCCGGGACTGATGGACGGGGAGCTTGGCTTTGTCGGCGAAGAGTCGGCCGGCGCAACCTTCCTCCGCCGCAACGGCAAGGTCTGGACCACCGACAAGGATGGCCTCATTCTGGGCTTGCTCGCTGCTGAGATGACCGCCATCACCGGCAAGGATCCCGGCCAGATCTACAATGAGCTAACGGCCAGGTACGGGAATCCGGTCTACCAGCGCATCGATGCCGACGCAACCAGAGAACAGAAAGCCAAGCTGGCGCAACTTTCTCCCGCTCAGGTGACAGCCAAGGAGATGGCCGGCCAGACCATCACGGCAATCCTCACGGAGGCTCCCGGCAACCATGCGCCCATCGGTGGTCTGAAGGTCTCCACCGCAGACGGTTGGTTCGCTGCCCGCCCCAGCGGCACCGAAGAGGTATATAAGATCTATGCGGAAAGCTTTCAGGACGAGGCCCACCTAAAACGCATACAGAGTGAAGCCAGAGATCTTGTCGCCGCCGCTATCGCATGACCGGTCCATCCATCGATGAAGTTCGAACATCTCCATCGCATGAAGCTCCAACTTGGCCCGCAGCATGGCATCTGGGTCGAAACATCAGCCTCTTATCCAAGGATACTCCGATGAATCTTCGTACTACCTTTGTCTTCCTCGCCCTGGCGTCTTTCTCGCTGCCGGCACTCGCCTCCAAGAATCAAGCCAACAATTTCAATCTGGTTGACGCCGCCAACGGCAAGAACGTCGGCAGGGCTTCCTACTCGCTCGAACAATCCAAAAAAGGCTACAAGATTGAAGGTCGCTTCGAGTACTACATCACCTCCACCGCCCCCCCCGACGGCGCGAAGACCAAGAGAGATGGCAACGCCGGCTCCAAGCAGCAGGGCCAGTACGACATCTCCTACAAAGTAGACAGCAGCGGCAACTTCCTGTCCGGCTCCATTCAGGACCAGATCACACAAAAGACCTATACATGGCAACCCAACAAACAACGCACCACGATTGAGGTTTCCACCATTCAGGCCGGCAGCCTGGGCACCCCGACCACCGCCCCATTGCCCAAGCCGGACTTCTTCATGGCTGCCGATGGCGACCCCTCCGCCATCCAGATCCTTATGAACGCATCCCAGGCCCATCCCGATCTGAACGCAGTGTATCTGCTGCTCATCCCTGGAGACGCCATTAATCCGCAGAACCGGTTCCTGCTGGTCAATATCCGGCCCGACGCGGATCGCACGGGTACACTCGACGGCAAGCCCGTCACTCTCAAGAGTTTCATCTTGCGCTTCCACACCAATCCAACAGGAGAGGTTTACCTGGATAGCAACGGCAACCTCATGGAGGCCGATCTGGGCCAGCTTCAACTCAACTACGTTCGCAAGAACTTCAGCCTCACGCCGGCGGCCCAGTAGCCTGGTGCATCTGCAAAACCTGGGGGAGCCTGGCAGCGTTACCCATGCCGGCGGACAGGCTCCTCGTAAAAGCGCCTTCGATCGGCGGTCAGATCGCGGTTGATCCGAACATGCCCCAGCCACTCTCCCCTCATCGCCTTGAGGCCTTCTCCGACGGAGTGATCGCCGTCATCATTACCATCATGGTGCTGGAACTCCGGGTTCCATCCAAGCCTATCTCTGATCTGGACGGCCTGCGCCAGATTCTTCCCTCGCTCATCGTCTATCTGCTCAGCTTCGTCCAAACCGGAATCTACTGGGTCAATCACCATTACCTGACCGACAAACTGGAGCACGTCACCCATGCCATCCTGTGGTCCAACCTGGGCCTGCTCTTCTTCCTGTCCTTGATTCCTTTTGCCACGCGCTGGGTGGGAGTGCGTGGCGTGTCATCCTTTTCCATCGCTCTCTACGCCCTCACCTGCGCCTTCCGGCCATAGCCTGGTCTGTCCTTTCCACTATGATTCGCCGCCGTACGCGGCAGGCCTTCGCCTCGAGCTTCAGCAAACAGGCAATCTCCAGCGCGCTTTACCTCGGTGCCATTCCGGCCGCTTTTCTGGTGCCGAACTTTGCTCCCAACATTGGGCCCACTCTCGCCCTGAGTATGATCGCCCTGGTTGCCCTGCTTTGGCTCATTCCTCCTCGAACCATTGCCGAACAGACTCAAATCACCCCTGCCGGCGAACACTCCCACAACGATTAGCGTTAAACTTTCACCGAGATGAAACTCCAAGGCTGTGGCACCGCTCTGATTACCCCCTTTCGCCCCGACGGCGCATTGGACGAACCGGCTCTCCATCTGCTCGTCCAGTCCCAGGTCGAGCACGGCGTCTCCATCCTCATCCCTTGCGGAACCACCGGAGAGGCGTCCACGCTCAGCGAGCAGGAGACCGAGCGAGTGATCGAGCTAACCATCGCTGCTGCTGCCGGCCGGGTCCCGGTCTTCGCCGGCTGCACGCACAACTCCACTGCCCAGGCGGTGCGGAACGCGCAGCGCCTGGCCCGCATCCCCGGCCTCAGCGGCCTGCTCTCCGCCAATCCTTACTACAACCGGCCCAACCAGGAGGGTCAGTTCCAGCACTTCCGGGCCATAGCCGAAGCGGTCAACCTACCCATCCTGCTCTACAACATTCCAGGCCGCACCGCGACCAACCTGCTGCCTGAGACTGTGCTCCGCCTAGCCGAGTTCCCCAACATCGTTGGCATCAAGGAGTCCAGCGGGCAGATCGGGCAGATCACGGAGATCCTTGTTCACGCACCCTCCAGCTTCTCCGTGCTGGCCGGCGATGACGCCATGGCTTTGCCCGTGCTCGCCCTGGGCGGCGAAGGTCTGGTCTCGGTGGCCTCCAACGCCATCCCCGGCCCAATCTCGCAGATGATCGCCGCCGCGCTCGGCAACGACTGGGAAACGGCCCGTCAACTTAGCGCGCGGCACTTCGCCCTGATGCAAGCGCACTTCTGTGAACCCAGCCCTGCGCCTATCAAAGCGGTCATGGCCATGCTCGGCCGCTGTAGCGAGACCCTCCGCCTGCCGATGGTGCCCGTGACAGAGGCCTCTCGCGCGAAACTCAAGGCGCTCCTGCAGGAACTTGGTCTGCTGCCTCGGTCCGCGTAGCTACAGCGGTTTAGCAGAGGTCACCCTTTCACCACCGGCCCGGCTACAATCGAAGTGTCCATGAAAGCTATCCGATCTACCTCCGAGAGAGACGCTCTCGAACCCCTGATTGAACAGTTCTTCGCGCTCGGCCAGGCCGCCGTCGGCAACCAGGAAGCTCTGGCGACCTTTCACCGATTTCGTTCCGCGCTGGAGGCGGGCCGGATCCGCTCAGCCGAGCCAGATCCATCCTCCCCAACCGGCTACCGCGTCAACACCTGGGTCAAGCGCGGCATCCTGCTCGGCTTTCGACTGGGCGTCCTCACCCAGATGAGCGAACCGTCCGGCGGGCGTTTTCCCCTGACCTTCGTCGACAAGTCCACCTACCCAGCCCGCCGCTTCACTCCTGGGGACAACATCCGCATCGTACCCGGCGGCAGTTCGGTCCGTTCTGGAGCCCATCTGGCCCCGGGAGTGGTCATCATGCCTCCGGCCTACGTCAATGTCGGAGCCTTCGTTGACGAGGAAACGATGATTGACTCCCACGCTCTGGTCGGGTCCTGTGCTCAGATCGGCAAACGCGTCCACTTGTCGGCGTCGGCGCAGATCGGCGGCGTCCTCGAACCCGTCAACGCGTCTCCCGTAATCATCGAAGACGACGTTCTGGCGGGGGGCAACACCGGCATCTATGAGGGCACAGTGGTGCGTTCGCGGGCCGTCCTGGCCTCCGGCGTCATCCTCACCCGCGGTACCCCGGTCTACGACATCCCCAGGAACGCGGTCTACAAGGCCACAGAAAGCATGCCGCTCATCATCCCCTCCGGCGCCGTGGTGGTGGCCGGCGCGCGAGCCATCCGGAAAGGTCCCGGCAAGGACCTGGGGCTTTCGGTCTACACGCCCATCATCGTCAAGTATCGAGACGACAAGACAGACCTCTCCGCGACACTCGAGGATCTTCTCCGCTAAAACTTTGGGAGGCTTTTGCCACTCCGCTTCAATCCGATCTCTCGACATGCATGTTCGCTTTGCCCAATCGAGCGCGTCCCAAACCGGCTTGCCGACCGGCGATGGGCTCAAAGCTGTGCGGCCAGCCCACTTATAGCATTTTCAGTGTTGATGGGTGTCCCGAAGAGGGCTTACGGTGGCGTTTTCATTGGGGAAAACGCCCATAGGAGTCGAGGCATTGGGTACACCTGCACTGAAAAGGCTTTCGGAAGGCCCATCCACGCCGCCGATGCTAGGCCGCGGGCTCGGACTCGAAGTAAAGATACTTCCTCCAGTTGGCATCCGCGCTTCCGATCATCCGCATGATGTGCCGCGAGGTATGCAGCGTAAACGGCCGTGGTTCACGCAGAAGCCTCATATCCGTCAGCTCATGCAGCATCTGGCTGCCCTTGCGCCGGTTGCAATCCCGGCAACAAGCCACCAGATTCTCCCAGGTTGACTGCCCCCCACGGCAGCGCGGCACCACATGGTCCAGAGTCAGATCCGCAGCCGTCAGCACCCTCTGGCAATACTGACAGGTGTTCCGGTCACGCAGCAGAATATTCTTCCGGCTCAGGGCCCGGGTCTGGTGCGGAATCCTCCGGTACTCCAGCAGGCGGATCACGCTCGGCATCTGCAGGATCATCCGGTGTGCGTGCAGCACCGTTCCCTGCTCCTCCTCGGTCCGCGCCACTCCCTTCAGAACCAGCACCAGCGCCCGCCGTGCCCCGCAGATATTGATCGGCTCATAGCTCGCATTCAAAACCAGCACAGGAGTCTGCATCGCCGGCTGCCGGAACACACCCATCCGTATGTCGATAGCCTCGGCCCGCGCTGTTCCCTCCACCGGATGCGTCTTGTGGCGCCGGTCTCCCGGCCGCTTTTTGCACTTCCCACCAGAGTTACCAGCCTGCATGCCTGTCCTCCCGTGCCTTTCGTTGATGGTTGTCCAGCGGCGACAACCGCTACAAACTCGTCTGCCTCCCGCTCTCGGAGGCTGTCGTCGAAAAAGAATCCCACAGGGCGACGCCGCGCAGCCCCTGGGGCAAAGCATCCGGCTGTTTCGTGCCGTACCCCAGGTCCGGCAGGGCCCGCGCAGCCGTCACCACCCAGACCCTGGTCGCGCCCGCCAGCTTCAACACCCGCGCGCACTCTCGCGCCGTGGCTCCGGTGGTCATGATGTCATCGACGAGCAACACCTCCCGCCCCTTCACCGCTTCCACATCAGAGACCGTAAAGGCCCCGCGCAGACTCGTCCTCCGTTGCCGGGGATTCAACGCATAGAGCACCGGCGTATCCTTTACCCGCCGCAACGCCCCGGAGCACGGTTGAAGCTCCCACCTCGGCTCGCGCCGGCGCAGGGAGGCCGTCATCGCCTCGGCCAGCAACTTCGCCTGGTTGTATCCGCGTTTCTTCTCTCGAGCGGCAAACAGCGGAACCGGAACAACCAGCATCGGGTCCCCAGCGCCCCCACTGGGTGAACTGGAAGTAGCCCCGAAACCGGCCTCGTCTCCGGCTGCATGGTGGAGGATCTGAGAGCCCCGGCCATGTCCTCTCTGCAGCGGCTGGAACTGGACGACTGTTCCCTCCCCTCGGACACCGCCGCGCAACTCCTGCGCAGCCCTCGCCAAGCCATCTCCCAACAGATGCGTGGCAACCCGGCGCATGCCCTCGAACTTCAGCAGGTGCAATAGCCTGCGCATCTCCCCGTCATAGCTTGAAAAGGAAACTGCACGATCAAACTGTGGCGGAGCCAGCCTGCACATCGTGCACTCGCTCACACCCAGCGCCCCGGCAAAACGGGCGGACTCCATACCCATGGCATCGCCGCACCGGCTGCAGAAAACACCCGGCTGGGCCTCTATCAGCGGCTCCACCCGCTCGATGCACGCCTCGCAGACTCGAACCGGGCTCAAAATGGCCATCGCAGCGCCGCAAACCCTGCAGTCCGATGGCATCAAAGTATTCATGAGGTCGGCCGCTACCCGCCCCGCAGCCAAGGCGCAGACTCTGAAAGGTGGAGAACTTTGAAACCGGCGCCGGCATTGGAGAAGCCGGGAACTTCGAAGCACGCGGGTGATGGCGCGCCACCCCGACTCACCCTTATAACTACCGGGCGGACCCCCACGTCCGAGTTGGATACTCCTCATGCTTTCGCTGAAGACGAACCTCACTCGGGCAAAGCGAGAGAGACACTAGCTCTGCCAATGACCGCAGTATAACCTCGGCTCTATTGCACTGCAATCAACACCTCGCCATGCGCGGGCAGCCATCCTGGGATGGAGGCGCCACCTGGGCGGATGCAAAGGCCACACCCGAGAAGAGCTTGGGCCGGATCCACGATGGCAGACAGATCTCCATGCCCCTCAATTGGTTGCAGCGTGCTTCAGGCGGCGTCTCCGGGCAACCTGAGGCCGGAGATCGAGCTCCGCTCCGGACTCGAATCCTGAATCTCACCCTTGGCTTCTTACCGCCATTTGAACCAGTTGCCCGGCTGGTGGCCCAAATCGCGTTATCCTAAAGATTCGACGTGTCTACCACCGCCACATCTACCGTAGCGTCCTCCCAACCGCGATCCCAGCCCGGCAGCCACACCCTGCTGGGAGACTACGTAGTGCTCTTCAAGCCGCGCGTTTCGCTGATGGTCATCATCACTGCTGCCGCCGGCTTCTACCTCGGCTCGTTGGCCTCGGGCATTTCTCCCTTCGATTTCAGCCTGTGGAGAGCCCTGTTCGGCATCGCCCTGGTCACCACCGGCTCCAGCGCACTCAACCAGGCTGTGGAGCGCAGCACAGACCGCCGCATGCCGCGCACGGCCGATCGACCCATGGCACAGCACCGCATCGGCCTGATCCATGGCCTGCTGGTGGGCTTTGTTCTCGTCTGTGGCGGAACGATCTACCTCACTCTGGCCACCAATCCGCTCACCGGACTGCTGACCCTGCTCACGGCCGTCGGCTACATCGCCATTTATACCCCTCTGAAGCGGATTACCACGCTCAACACCTTCATCGGGGCCTTTCCTGGCGCTCTGCCCCCGCTGATCGGTTGGACCGCCGCTCGCGGCGTCTTGGAATGGCCCGCTGCGGCTCTCTTCTCCATCCTTTTTTTATGGCAGTTTCCCCACTTCATGGCCATCGGCTGGCTCTACCGCGCAGATTACGCCCACGGCGGCGTCCGCTTGGCCTCTACCCAACATCCCACCTCTGAAGCTGCCCGATCCACCGCCCTGCAGGCGGTGTTTTACGCCTTGCTCATCGTCCCTGCGAGTCTCTGGCCCACATGGCTTCATGTCACCGGCATTC
>JAJYZE010000113.1 GCA_021800195.1 Acidobacteriota bacterium | reverse complement strand
GGCGGCGTGCGGTTGCATGTGACGACGACCTTTCCCGTGGTCCTCCACTGCGCCGTAGAGCAAGGTGTGATCGATGAAGTTGGAGCCGCTCTGGTGCGGGATTGGCTGCGCGAACCGCGTTCCTGGGCCAAGCGGCAGGGGTTCGAATAACACGAGATGAATGGGGCGATCAAAAAGTTCGAGCGACGAGCAGAGGAAGTCAACTCCCTGCTGTGCGTGGGACTGGATCCGGAGATGGACCGGATTCCCGCCCAGTTCCAACGTCATGAGCATCCTTTCTTTGCCTTCAATCGCTGGATCATTGAGCAGACCCATCGCTACGCGGCGGCGTACAAGCCCAATATGGCGTTCTTCGAGGCTCGTGGCGTCGAGGGTCTCCGAGAGCTCGAACTGACCGCGGAGTATCTGCGCCGCGAGCATCCGGACATCTTTACCATCTGCGATGCCAAGCGCGGCGACGTCGGCAACACCAACCGCGGCTATGCGGCATCGATCTTCGACGCCATGGGCTTCGACGCCGTGACGCTGCATCCTTACCTGGGACGCGAGGCTTTGCTGCCGTTCCTAAACAGGGCGGACAAGGTGAGCATTGTGCTCTGCCGAACCTCGAATCCCGGAGCCGGGGAGTTGCAGGATCTGGACTGCAACGGAAAGCCGCTATGGGAGGTGGTCGCCCGACAGGTGGCTTCGCAGTGGAACGCCGCGGGTAACTGCATGCTGGTGGTAGGCGCGACCTATCCCGAAGAGATGCGGAGGATTCGCGCCGTCGCGCCGGAGCTCCCGTTCCTTGTGCCCGGCGTCGGCGCTCAGGGCGGCGATGTAGCTACTGTGGTGGCGGCGGGCCTGCAGGCCGGAACAGGAAGCCTGGCGCAGCCAGGCTCAAGCGCAGGTCGGGCCGGGCTGTTGATCAGCAGCTCGCGAGGCATCCTCTTCAGCGAGGATCCGGCAGCGGCGGCGCACACGCTACGCGATGAGATCAACGCTGCGCGAGAGGCCGCTGCACGAACCAGGAAGGGAAGTGCATATGCTGCGTCTTGAGGGCAGATTCGCCAACCACGATGGCGAGTTTGAAGCCGCTATCGAGATCAATACCGAGAATGGATTGATCGAGAGTGTAGGACCGCCCGCGGGCAGAAGCGACCTGGATCTGCGTGGGCAGATCGTCTTTCCCGGCTTCGGCGACATCCATATTCACGCCCGTGAAGATGCCGGCCAGACGCAGGTTTACAAAGAAGACTTTGCCAGTGTTGCAGCGGCGGCCATCCATGGCGGCGTTACCCAGGTCGCGGATATGCCGAATAATCCGGTGGCGCCTGTAGATGAACGGCGCTACGCGGAGAAGCAGCGGCTGACGGCCAGCTCGGCAGTGCATGTCACTCTGTACGCGGGCATTGGGCCGCAGACGAACCCGCTCGAGCGGCATGTGCCGTACAAGGCATTCATGGGGCCTTCAGTGGGGGATCTGTTCTTCTCCTCACAGGAAGAGCTGGAGAGCGTCATCTCGAGATATCGCGGCCGGAACGTCAGCTTCCACTGCGAAGACCCTGTGATCCTGCGCGAGAACCGAGGCCAGCCGACGCATGAGCAGAGGCGGCCGGCGCGAGCGGAGATTGCGGCAACGGAGTTTGCTCTGTACCTTATCGAGAGATATGGACTGGTGGGCAAGCTGTGCCATTACTCCACCAAAGACGGGTTGGAGAAGATCGCAGCGGCCAAGGCGCGCGGGGTGAAGGTGACCGCTGAGGCGACGCCGCATCATCTGTTCTTCGACGATTCGATGCTCACCGAGGACAATCGGCTGTGGCTGCAGATGAATCCACCTCTGCGCGGGAGAGAGGATCGGCTGGCGCTGATCGAGGCTCTGCGCCACGGACTGGTGGATTATGTGGCGACGGACCACGCTCCTCATACGCTGGAAGAGAAGAGGCAAGGCGTAAGCGGGGTCCCGCATCTGGACACCTACGGAGATTTTGCCACCTGGCTGATGGCCGAGCATGGTTTTACCCCTGCTCAGATTGCGCGGGTCTGTGCCTGGAATCCAGGCCGGTTTGTGAACGAGTTTCTCCCCCGCGGGTTTGGGAAGGGATACGGGATGATCGCGCCGGGCTATGTCGGGTCGCTCACCATCCTGAATCCGGATGCGCCGCACCTGGTGCAGCGCGAAGCCATGAAGACAAAGTGCGGTTGGAGCCCGTTTGAGGGATATACGATGCCCGGCCGAGTGACCTACACCATCTTACGAGGCAGGGTTTACCCGGCAAGTTGAGGGAGAGTTCTCCGATGGAAAAGCTCAAACATGTCATCAGCTCCCGGCAGTTCAAGGATACTGGATTTTTACTTTCGCTGTTTGAATCCGCGCATCAGATGGAGCGCGATGATGTGTTTCACGCCTTGACGGATCCGCTGCGTGGCCGCATCCTGGCAACGCTGTTCTTTGAGCCAAGCACGCGCACCCGATTCTCCTTTGAGGCGGCAATGCAGAAGCTCGGCGGGGGCGTACTCACCTCCGAGAACGCCAAAGCCAACTCTTCCGCCACCAAAGGCGAGACGATCAGTGATACGGTGCGCATCGTCAGCGGGTATGCGGATGCGATTGCGATTCGGCATTACGAAGAAGGAGCGGCGGAGGCAGCGGCCAAAATCTCTCCGGTGCCGATCATCAATGCAGGCGATGGGGTGGGAGAGCATCCGACCCAGGCTCTTGCGGATATCTATACCATCAAAAAAGAGCTGGGAAGGTTGAGCGGCTTGCGGGTGGCTCTGGTAGGCGATCTCTTGAATGGAAGAACCATCCACTCTCTGCTGCCACTCCTCTGCCTGTATCCCGGAGTGACCATTGATCTGCTCTCGCCCGCGCAGTTGAGGCTGCCTCCGTTGTACCGCGAGTTCCTGGCGGAGAAGGGAGTCGCGTTTCATGAAGGAGAAAGACTGGAAGGGGTGATTGAGCAGGCCGACGTGGCCTACATCACGCGCGTCCAGAGCGAGCGGTTTGTCTCCAAGCAGGAGTATGACGCGGTGAAGGATGTCTATATCATCGACGCCGAGATGGCCGACCGGCTGAAGAAGGAGTCGATCATCATGCACCCTTTGCCGCGTGTGAATGAGATCTCGCCAGAGGTGGATGCCAATACCCGGGCAGCCTACTTCAAGCAGGCCAAGAACAGTCTCTACATCCGCATGGCGCTGCTAAAGCACCTGTTGGCGTAGAGGTCGCGGCGGCATGGATCGCGATGCAGGATTGCGAATCACGCGTCAGCGGTGCGGGTGCGAGCGGGGTCCGAGCGCAGCCTCCCGGGGCAGAGGGTTCACGGGGACAGACGAGGCGGTGAGGATCCTGCCCAGACTGCGCCTGCCCAGACTGTTCGTGCCTGGAGCATCCCGCTGCCCAGCCTGCGGCAAATGACCGCCTGCGGACATCGGTTGATCCGATGGCCGTTCCCTAAAACTTCCGGGGCGTCCAAGCGGCGTGGATGGCGCTACTCCTTGCTGCGTTTCTTCAACGCGATATCCAGGCGCTTGATCTTTTGGTTGAGTGTGGAAAGCGGAATTCTGAAGTACTCTGACGCCTCGGTCTGGTTCCAGTTGCAGCGTTCCAGCCGGTCGGAGATGATGCGCCTTTCAATCTCCTCTATCACATCGAAGAGCGATGCATCCGGTTTCTGCTCCAGCAGGGCGGTGGAGAAGGGATTGCCACGCAACTGAGACGGCAGCAGGTCCGGCGTCAACATGGGGCCGTTGGCCAGCACCACGCCTCGCTCCATGGCATTCTCAAGTTCGCGCACGTTGCCGGGCCAGTCGTAGTCCATCATCAGCCGCAGTGAATCCGGCGCCAGCACGGGCGGCGTAAAGCCATTCTCCTCGGCATAAAACTTCAAGTAATGGTTGGCCAGCAGAGGAATATCCTCTTTGCGATTACGAAGAGGCGGCAGCTCGAGAGAGATCACGTTGAGCCGGTAGAAGAGATCTTCGCGGAAGCGGCCCTCTTTGACTGCCTGCTCCAGGTTGACGTTGGTGGCGGCGAGAATACGGATGTCGACCTGAATCTCCTTGGTCCCACCCACATGCATGAAGCGGCGGTCCTGCAGCACGCGCAGGATTTTGGCCTGCATGTCCATGCGCATGGTCCCAATCTCATCCAAAAACAGAGTTCCTCCGTCGGCTACCTCGAAGAGTCCCTTTTTGGCTGCTACGGCTGAGGTAAAGGCGCCGCGCTCGTGGCCAAACAGCGTGGACTCCAGCAGGTCTGAAGGTACCGCTCCCGTGTTGACCGGGATGAAGGGCTTATCGCGCCGCGGGGAGTGGGCGTGAATCGCCTTGGCGATCAGCTCTTTTCCGGTTCCGCTCTCTCCTTGAATCAAGACTGTGGAGCGGCTGGGCGCGACCTGCGCGATCAGGTCGAACAACTGCAGCATCAACTCACTCTTGCCCACGATGTTCTCAAACGAGACACGTTGCTTGAGAGTGCGTTTGAGGTGGACCACTTCCTGCTCGGCGCGATTCTTACCGATTGCGACCCGGATATCGGCCAACAGCTTTTCGTTGTCCCAGGGCTTTTGGATAAAGTTGCAGGCGCCGGCCCGGATGGCGTCCACCACATTCCCCACGGTTCCGTAGGCGGTGATCATGATCACGGGAAGCTCCGGCACCAGAGCGTGAATCCGCGGCAGCAGATCAACGCCGCTCTGGCCGGGCAGTGCAAGGTCAAGCAGCATGAGGTCGTAGACGTTTTGCGACAAGCGCCCCAGACCGGCGGCGCCATCGGCGGCCAGATCAACGCGAAATCCCTCCAGCGTCAGCAAGGTTTCGAGAGAGTCCCGGATTCCCGCCTCGTCATCGATGATGAGAATCCTCTGCCCGGCGGAATGAGCCGCAACGGCTGGCCTCTCCGCTTGATCGCCGAGGGCCGATCCCGGAGCATTGCTTGCGGTTCCTGCAAGATCGCCCATGGCTCGTTCCTGATGGCTTGAGGGTGTTTCTCGATGGCTCAGGGTTGATCTAGACATGGACTACCTTTCCTTCCTCTGTTGGCGGCTGATTTCCCAAGGGCTCTGAGGAGGTTGCTCCTGGCTGGATCTCAGGATGAACCCTGACCTGGTTCTTGGCTCCGGCCGCGTCTGCCGCAGGAAGTTCCAGCCGGAATATAGTGCCTTCGCCTGGCGTGCTGCTCACCTCAATGGCTCCGGCGTGCTCCTGGATGATGCCGTAGGTGACCGCAAGCCCCAACCCCGTTCCCTTCCGCTGCCCCTCTCTTGGGTTGCTCTTGGTGGTGAAAAAAGGGTCGTAAATCTTTCGCAAAACCTCCGGCGACATTCCTACGCCGTTGTCTTCGACGCGCAGTTCCACGCCTTTGGATGTCTTCGAGGTATGAATGCTGACGCTGCCGCCACCCTTTTCCAGCAGCGCGTCCTTGGCATTGAGCACTAGATTGACCAGTACCTGTTGCAGCTTGCCGCGGTTGCCCGCAACCATGGGCAGGTTTTCATCCAGGTCGACCGATACCGCAACGCCTCCAGAGCGCATCTGGTGTTCCAAAAGCAGGATCGTATCGCGCACCATCAGGTTCACATCCACACTTCCGAAGTCCACGCTGCCCATGCGCGAAAAGTTCAATAAGCCGTTGACGATCTCCGAGGCGCGGAAGGTCTGTTGGGTAATCTTCTCCAGCACGGGCCGCAGGCGCGCGTGGGTGGCCTCGTCGGAGCGCAACTGCTTGCCCAGCATCTGGGCATAACTGGAGATGACCGCCAGCGGGGTGTTCACCTCATGAGCCACGCCGGCTGCAAGAAGACCGATGGAAGAGAGCTTTTCGGTCTGCGTCAGTTGCGTCTCCATGTTGATGCGGTCAGTGATGTCATCCACAATCACGATTCTTCCCACAGCTTGGAGGTCGCGGTTGAGCAGCGGGGCTATGGTGATGTTGGCAATGCGCGCTTCGCCGGAGGGCGTGGGCAGGCGGAACTTGTACAGCGTGCTCACTCCGTGCTCTCCCCGCAGGCGATCAAACTCCTGCAAAAACTCCGTCGGAAAGACCTCATGCAAGGGGCGGCGCAGAGCCTCTCCGCGCGGGGTTGCGTACATCCCCTCCATCCGCGCATTCCAGCTTTCGATGCGGTCGTCCAGGTCCACGGCGAAGACGCCGATGTTGATGGATTCCACAATGTTCTCGTTGAAGTCGCGCAGACGTTCAAATTCTTGAATCTTCTGCTCCAGCCGGTGGTACAGCAGCGCGTTTTGAATCGCAATTCCTATATATCCGGCCAGGGACTCCAACAGCTCCATATCTTCACTGGAGAGGAAATCTCCCGAACCGGTCCGGCCCAGCCCCAGCACCGCAATGGTGCTGTGCCCAGAGCCCTCATGCCGCGCCGCTCGGCAGGGGACGTAATAATTTAAATCCAGAGCCGCCGCCGTCTGACGCTCTGCATCGGGAAGCCGCAGCATGGCATTGGGCGTCTCAAAGAAGAGATGGTTGGTGCTGTCCCGATGGTCAAAGTCCAGAAACCCGAGAGCGAGCGAGTCGGCACCGGCCAGTACCGGCGCGGAGAGGCCATGGGACGCTGCCAGGGAGAATGAGCTGCCATGCCCATCTCTATCCTCCTGGGCCAGAAATACCGCTACACGGGTGACCAGCAACGTCTCCGGAAGGCGCTCGACGATCGAGTTCATCAGCTCGCTTAGGTTGGTCTGTGCGTTCAACTCACTGCCGAACTCGACCAGCGTCTCGCGGTAGTCGATGCTCTTCTGGTCAAAGACCCGATCGAGCTGCCCTTGAATGACGCGTTTGAGAGGATCAAAGACCAAGCCGGTGACGATGACTGCGGCCACCAGACCCCACTCGCCCAGATGCTCGAAGCGCTGATGCACGAACTCAGCGCTGAGCGCGATGATGCCGAAGTAGATGCCCACCAGCGCCGCGGTTGCCAGCGTATACGATGCGCCGCGCTTGAAGATCAGATCCACATCCATTAGCCGGTAGCGCACAATGGCCCAACTGAAGGTCAACGGCAGCAGAATCAAAGATAGCAGCGCGATGCGGGTGAGAACGCTGGGAACATAATCGTCAAACAGATAAGGAATCACATACAAGGCGGTGAAGGGAACTACCGTCAGGGCGGTGCCACGCGATAGCCATTTGAGCTGCTGACGCTGCAGTGGCTGCTCTTCTTCCCGGTACCTCACCCCGAAGACCACTCCCGCAAGAATGTAATAGCTGGCCAGGTAGATGTAGTTGAATTTGTTCAGCCGCAACTGCAATTGCCCTGTCGACTCCCAGTAGGTGTAGGAGAGATAGTGCAGGACGCCCAGAACTACACCAGGGAAGTAAAGCAGCGGGTACAACAGGCGGTTGCGGCGACGCGAGACTTCGTCGGTAAAACTGACGGCGAAGTGCAGGAACAGCGCCGGCTGCAGCTCCGACGCAATGATGTTTCCGGTGAGAATGGTGATGTCCAGACCATCCAACAAGCCCGTATACCGGAAGGCGTACAAGATGAAGGAGACCAGGCAGAAAACATAGAAGTGGGTGGACTTGGGCGCTGTCCAGCGCCGGAACAGAACAAAGAGCCCTATCGCAAGGTAGACCAGCGCCAGCGACCGCTCCACCTGAAAGTTGGTCCGGTCCAAAGGTTCCAGATACACCCACACGGAGATTTCTACCGGCTTGGCGCTGTCGTTGGCACGGCGCAGCAGGGTGTACTTTACCTTGGACCAGACGCCGTTGACGTAGATCTGGCGGCTCAAGGTGGCGAGCGCCGGCGTGGGTACATCGTTGACTGAGGTGAGCACGTCTCCGTTTCTTACCCCGGCCCGGTAGGCGGCCGTGTCAGGCGGAACCAGATAGGCGCGCAACCCTCCCGTCGCCTCGATCCAGCGCGCGCCGTCGGTCGCAGGAGTGTAGCTGCTCTCCTGGTTCACGTTCGCAATCGCCAGCCCGAGCGCGGCGAGAGTAAAAACCGCCAGCACAATCGCCAATAGCCGGGTTTGGGAGCCGCTTTTCACGCCGGAGATACCGTCTTTCTGAAGCTACCTGTATTCACCTGCAAATTATCATCCAAAGCTCCGCTCTCGAAAAAATCCATGTTTTCCCGCAAGAATCGAGAAATGCTGCTCCTGGTGAAGCGCCTTCCTGCACATAACCATAGGTGGATACGCATTTCAGAATAAGTTGGTTCCGGGTGAACCTCTCGTTTGACGAATCAAGCAGCCGACTCGTTCGAAATCATCGCAAAGAGGATCTTCCCGAATCCACGACGATCCAT
>JAJYZE010000112.1 GCA_021800195.1 Acidobacteriota bacterium | reverse complement strand
GCCCGGTCAGCACCAGTACTCCCTTCCCCTTGGCGCGCGCCGCCAGGTAATGCTCCAGCCCCTGGTAGCGGATAAACCTTGACACCTGCTCGGCCGTGTAGCCCTTCATCTTGCAGAACTCGCCCATCTGCCAGCCCAGGGACCGGAACTGCTCGCGCAGAATCCGTCTTCGCTCCTTCTCGGTCTTCTCGGGAAGGGCCATCTTCAGGTTCTGCATCCCCACCCGCCGCAGACGCCCCATCAGCAGCCAGACCAGCGCACCCAACCCCGCTCCCATCGCCCGGGCAGCGCTGCGCGGCAGAGGACCCAATGTGCCGGCAACCGCCCGCAACAACAGGTACTCAAACCTCTCCCGCAGCCTGATCTTATGCTCCGTCTGCCCTATCTTCACTCTCTGAATCGCCTTTGCCAACACCAGCCAGTTTACGCAACTTCCCGCCCACCCCCCGATTGGGCTGAGATTTTCGTCTCTGGCCGGGGACAAGCTGTCCTCCCCGGCCTCCCTTGCCCCTGCCAAGGGAGGCAGTCATGCGTCCGGCGAAGCCGTCTTGCCCAGAGACGCCGCCTGCGCCTCCGTGTCGACCGACGCCAGATCAGCGCAAGACTTTGATCAATCCATGCTTCCGCGAACGCCGAAACGAAGCCGGCCTCCGCTTCGCGGAGGCCGGCTTGATTCCTGCTTTCGACTCACTTCGTTCAGAGCTACTTCACGTAAAGGAAGACGATGACAAAGGTGAACAGGGTGAGCGATTCGATGAACGCAAGGCCCAGAATCAAAAAGGTAAAGATACCCGGCCGCGCTCCCGGATTGCGCGCCAGCGCCTCCGTGGCTGAGGCCGTCGCGCGGCCCTGACCCATGCCGCAAAGACCGGCTGCAATTCCCATGCCGACGCCGGCGCCGATAGGAGCCCATTGGCTGATCCCATCGCCGCCCGCCTGGGCAAACGCCGGCGACGCCAGAAGAATCGCCGCCATGGTCATAAAAAAGTACTTCATGATACGCATCGTGTTGTACATTGCACTCCCTGCTCCCTTTGATCTCGCCGTCAGTGGGTGGTTGAGGCTCACCGTGCTGGCCCCCTCACGCTGAATCGGCGGCAGTACGCACCACGGAGAGGGAGCGCCCCTCCGCGGGATCCTGCTTCGGCCCGAGAGCCGAATCTTTCCAACAAAACTCAAATCTGTCCAACGGCCCGGCAAACCGGACCGCTGGGAGAGATCGCAAACACGGCCTCGCTTGCTACGCGCCGCATCGCCTCCCGGCGAATCGAGCGCCTCGGCCTTCTAGTGTTCGTGCGCCACAGCCAGACTCAGGTAGATCGAAGCCAGCAGGAAGAACACATACGCCTGAATGATGTCCACGCCGAAGTGCAGTCCGATGAACAGCACTGGGATGCCAATGGGGATCAGTGAAAAGAAGGCCAGAATCAGCAGATCGCCGGCGAAGATGTTGGCATAGAGACGAACCGTCAGGCTCATGATGCGGGCCAGGTGAGAGATGATCTCAATCGGGAAAAGCAGCGGGTAGAGCCACCACACCGGTCCAAGAAACTGCTTGATGTAGCCCGCGCCGTTGGCCCGGATGCCGTGATAGTGGTAGTAGACGAACGTGACCAGGGCAAAGCCCATGGGGGCGGTTACGTTCTCCGTCGGCGACTCGAACCAGGGCATCAGCAACCCAATCAGGTTGCAGAACAGGATGTAAAGCAGCAGCACCGTCAGGTAATTGGTGAACCGCTCGTAGCCGTGGCCAATGATTTGCTCACCGCTGTTGGAGACGAACTCATGGGTCATCTCCGCGAGGTGTTGCACCGGCCCCGGCGACTCCACGCTCAACGTCAGCCGAATGGCGGCAAAGTACCCCAGCACCAGCAAAAACACCAGGAAACCCATTGATGCTGTGTTGTTGATCGGCGCCTGGGGGTAACTGGGCGTCAGATGCAGTAGCGCCATCGCACGGTCGACAGGCCCGGCCAGGAGATGGTTCAGAAAACGGGTAAAAAACAGTTGCGAAGGCATAAAGGAATCGGCCAATAGGCTACGAAACAGCGCAGCCCAAGGTTCAGGTGCTACTTCCTGCTAAACCGTCCATGCTCTGGCCATGCGTATGGCTTCCACGGTGAGCGAAACAATGCCCAACCCGAGCCCTACGGCCAACGCAACAACGGAACCATTCAGGTACTTCACACTAATATAAAGCACCACAATCGCCACTGCCAAGCGCAGGAAGAAGCCCGTCAAGACCATCCCCATGGGTTTCGGGTTTCGTCCAACCTCCATTCGCTCCATTACCGCATGGATCAACCGCATCCACTCCCACAGCCCTGATCCGGAGATCGCCGCGCCCAACAGCAGAAAAAGGGAGCTCCTCCAGCCCAGCTTCCATCCCGTCAGCAGCATTCCCAACGCGGTAAGCACGCCCAGCAGCCGTAGCGTCCGCAGGAGCATGGAGCGGACATCCGCATCGGTGAAATCTTCCAGGGATGGCATCAGCGCTTCCTCATTCCTTTCATCATCTTCTCTTCCTCGCCATGCCTGTCTTCTACTTGCTATTTGTCCCGGCGCATGAATCGAGACGCGGTCTGGTAGATCTGGATGAAGCCGGCCACAGCGCCCAAGACAATCCCCGTCACCGCCATCCAGCCGGTATGGAAGTGCTTATCCAGCGCCGAGCCGAGCACGGCCCCAATCAGACAAGCCGCGGGCAGCACCAGAGCCAGTTGAATCATGGACTCCGCTTTCACCAGATCGCCAAGCACGCCGCGCGGACGTCCCGCTCCGTCCTTGGCTCTCCCGTCCTGTCCTTGGTCAGCCATCGACCCAAACCATAACACCCCGGCCTCGGTCCGCGCACCTTGGCCGGAATCAAACACCTGAATCCCCGGGGTTCTGCGCTGCGGACGTGGGAACAAGCAAGGGCCGCCTTCCCCACCTCCGCAGGATGATCTGTCTTACCCTGGCCCCGGTGCTTTTATACTGAAACCTCCACATTCGCCACGAATCGAGCAGCCTCTTGTCCCAGTTCGAAAGCCTCTTCGAAGAGAATCTCTATCATCTCCGCCGCGAAAAGCTGGCCCAGATCGCCGCCATCGCCTGTTCGCTGAACCCCGCACTCAGCCCGGCCGAGGCTCGCTATCCCAACCACTTCCGCTTCACCGCCAGCGTTGCGGAGCTGCGCGCTCTGGGAGCTGAACTCTCAGCGGAAAAGCTCCAGATCCTGCACTTGGAGTCGGCGATCGCCGGCCGCATCGTGGCCATCCGGGTTCAGGGCAAGGCGGGCTTCGCGCAGATCCAGCAGCAGGGGCAGAGGCTCCAGATTTACGTGCGCAAGGACGATGTCGGCGAGGCGGTCTTCAACCTGTACAAGCTCCTCGACCTGGGCGACCACATCGGCGTCCGCGGCTTCCTCATGCGCACCCGCACCGGAGAGCTCACTCTCCATGCCGCTCCGGTCAGCCTGCCAGGCCATGCCGCGCAGCCGGCCATCACCTTCCTCGCCAAAGCGATGCTCGCTCTTCCCGACAAGTTCCACGGCCTGGAGGACGTCGAGCTCCGCTACCGCCGACGCTACCTGGACCTTTTTACCGACAGCGGCGAAACTGCGGAGGCCCCAGCGGCGTCCCCGGAGACCAACCTGGCAGCAAGCCCCGACTCTGACGAAACCTCCGCGCCCGCATCCCGCAACTCTGCGGCCTTCACGCGCCTTCCCGCCCGCAGCGTCTTCGTCAAACGTGCCCACATCCTGCGCTCCATCCGCCACTTCTTTGACACCCGCGGCTACCTTGAAGTCGAGACTCCCATGCTGCATACCGTGGCTGGCGGAGCTGCGGCGCGCCCCTTCACCACCCACCACAACGCCCTGGATATGCCCCTTAACCTGCGCATCGCCCCGGAGCTGTATCTCAAGCGACTCGTGGTCGGCGGCCTGGACCGGGTCTATGAGATCAACCGCAACTTCCGCAACGAGGGCGTCAGCACCCAGCACAACCCCGAGTTCACCATGCTGGAGTTCTATCAGGCCTACGCCAACTACCACGACTTGATGGATCTCACCCGGGAGTTGGTGGCCGGCGTTGCCCTCGAAGTCAACGGCTCTACCATCACCCGCTTCAACGGCGTCGAGATCGACCTGGCCCCGGAGAACTGGCAGCAGCTCAGCATGCGCCAGGCCATCACCCGCTTCTGGCCGGAAGATGGTGGCATGCCGCCTGGCCCCGAGGCCTTTCAAGACCATGAGTCCCTGGCCCCGTTCGTGAACCGCCTGGATGCCTCCGTCCTTCAAGAGGCTGCACGACAGAAGGCGGCCGCCGCCATCCAACTGGATTTGAAGAGCGAACGCTGGCCGGTGGGCAAGAGCATCGCCGAGCTCTTTGAGCTCCTCGCCGAGCCGCACCTCATCCAGCCCACCATCATCTACGACTACCCGCTGGCCGTCAGCCCGCTCTCCAAACCCAAGCCCGATGATCCGGAGTGGGTCGAACGCTTCGAGTTCTACATCGGTGGCTTCGAGCTGGGCAACGGATTCTCCGAGCTCAACGACCCCGACGACCAGCTTCGCCGCTTCGAAGACCAGCTCGAAGACCGCAAGCGCGGCGACGTGGAAGCCATGGCCGAAGTCGACTACGACTACGTTCGCGCCCTCGGCTACGGTCTGCCCCCAACCGCTGGCGAGGGCATCGGCATCGACCGCCTCACCATGATCCTCACCGGCTCTCGCAGCATACGCGACGTGATCCTCTTCCCTCTGATGCGCCCCCAGAAACAGGCCGCAGAAGCCGCACCCGCAGAGGCCGCTACCGCCGACCCGCACAGAGAACCCGCTGGGTAAACCTGCGCCACAGCCAACTCACCGACGCCTGACCGCCCAGTTCCCGAGCAACTCATCGCCCCTCCACCAGCCCGGCAGGGCGGCCATCTCAACGAGCAGCCAGCCTCACTGAGAACACGCCGACGATCCGGCCGTCGCCTTTACCGATCGTCCCAGATAAAGCTTTCCCGCCGGTGCGTCCAGAACGATGACCCCAGCCTTGCGGTCAGGGGCACCCATGACCATGTCGTAGTGGGCACCGTCTCCCACCCCGTCAGTCGAAATCGAAAGAGACATGCGCACGCTTTTGAGCCTGAACCGCTCGCCGCCCGCGGCCAGAACGCCCTTCTGGCCCCGCAACTGTGTAGGAGGCGCTCCACTGCAATGCCAAAGCCGTATGACAACCTTCCATCAGGCACAGAAACGGCATGAGGAGTACTGCTGAAACCGTACGGCTCTTCATAGAGATTACCTCCAGGTCAATGTGAAAGATTGGGAATAAGCGTCAAAAATACGCCCCCGAAGTGGCGTCAAGTTACGGAGGACGTAATCCTGTTTCGGCGGTGGTATTCCCAACACCGGACACCTCGCAGGCGAGGGCGAGGCCGACCCCTGCTTCGCTCCGCAGTCCTGGGCCTACGTCAGCGCATTGAGGAGACACCGCGCGAACTCAAGGTGTGGCTGCGCGAGACGGCAGCACGCGAAGCGGCGCTGACTAAACCTCCCAAGCCTGCGAAGCGACCTCACCACGAGACGGCGCCACCTGGCCAGCACCTCACATCGGGAACTATCCTTGCGTGGAACTGATCTAGAATCCAAAGGTGAACATTCTCTTCGTGGGCGACGTCTTTGGCTCGCCCGGCCGCCACATCGTACGCGAGCACCTGCCCCACCTTTTCGAGACCCATGAGGTCGACCTCCTCGTCATCAACGGCGAAAACGCCGCCGGTGGCTTCGGCATCACCCCCGCCATCGCCGAAGAACTCTTCGACCTCGGCGCCCACGTCATCACCACCGGCAACCACATCTGGGACAAGAAAGAGATCATCGAGTACATGAACGTCCCGGAGGACTCGCACGTCCGTGGACGCCGCATCCTGCGCCCGGCCAACTACGCGCACGGCGCTCCCGGCTATGGATACTACGAGGGCGAGCTGGGCAACGGCCTGCCCTACGCCGTCATCAACCTCCAGGGCCGGGTCTTCATGGCCTCCTCTTCCGACGATCCCTTCCGCAAATCCGACGAGATTCTTGGACGCATTGAGCGCAACTCCGGCGCCAAAGTCATCCTGCTGGACATTCACGCCGAAGCCACCAGCGAAAAAGCCGCCCTGGCCTGCTATCTCGACGGCCGCGTGACCGCCGTCCTGGGCACCCACACCCACGTTCCCACCGCCGACGAGCGCATCCTGCACCAGGGCACGGCCTATCAGACGGACGTGGGCATGTCCGGCCCTTTCGACTCCATCATCGGGGTCGAGTCCGAGCTGGTTCTCAAACGCTTCCTCACCGGAATGCCCGGAAAGTTCGAAGCCGCCAAGGGCGATCCCAGGATCTGCGCCACTCTGATCACCTGCAACAGCGCCACCGGCCAAGCCACCCACATCCGGCGCATCATGTTGGGCGAATAGCCACTCTGGCCGCGCGATCGGGCTCTCTGCGCCCAGAACCTGTTCCCATCAAAGCAGATTCGAATCCATCGCCTTCATCCCGTGTGCGTCTTCCGCCTGAGTAGCCGCAGGAAAGATCCATGCCAAGAGGTCCTTCCCGGAGCCATGGCCTTGAAGGACGTTTCCCGCTCCAGAAGCCGCCACATCCAGATCGGAAGATGAGCGTTCGATAATCGAGCAACTACCAGCTTTGGATCGATCTTCGAGCCCGTCCTTATGCTTTCATTTGCTTTGGCGTATTCTGCCGTTGAGGCGTCGGCGGAAGAGCGCGTTCCTGCGGGTACGGTTTCCTCGGCATCTCTTCTCCATCCTTCGGCGTGCAGCTTCCAGCCGCCCGAAAGTCTTTCTCTGAAAACGACCTTCTTGCCAAGGTCCCTGGCTCACCCCAGTTGCTTCTTCGTCGTCGTTTCGCACCGCATCCGCGCATCTCGCTGCCTGGCCCGCCAGGCGTCTCCTAGGCGAAAGACCGCATCGGAGTCCATCATGCCCACGCAAGAATCCGGCGCCTCCAGTAGAATGCGGCCTCGCCAGCCCGGCACCGATACGTCATCGACGGCAGCCGATGAACAGATTGAGCCCTTCGGCTTGATGAGCCGCTCCCCTCGTATCAGCGAAGAATCTGGCGACACAGCCTCCAGACGCCAGGCACCGAAACGCAGACCCAGCGCCTCCCGCGGGCTTCCCTTCGTCATCCAGATGCGAGGTCCTGATCCCATCCGCTATGACTTTCGCCTCAGTTGGGGTGGTGTGCTCAAGAGTTGGGCCGTCGCCCAGGGTCCAAGCTACAACCCCCAGGAGCGCCGCTTGGCTGTCCAGGCCCAGGATTTCCCTATCGAGGATGCAGCCCTTGAAGGCGTCGTCCAGCAGAGCCAGACTCAAGCGGGCACGGTGATGATCTGGGATCAGGGGAGCTGGTGGCCGCAGCTTGGCAGCGAAAACGTCGATGCCTGTCTCCGCTCCGGCCATCTCAAGTTCGAACTGGGCGGCTCCAAACTCAGGGGAAGATGGGCGCTGATTCGCATGAGTCCGAATGCCGCGAACTCCGCGGCGGCTCCACATTGGCTACTCCTGAAGGAACGCGACAAATATGAGCGCGGCCCCGGAGATCGCGCGATCACGGACGAGCGCCCCAACTCCGCAGTCACGGGCCGCTCTCTCAAGCAGATTTCGGCCGCCAGGAACGACCTCCGGCAGCATGGAGGGAGCCACGCCGAAGCCGCAAGCGCTCACTCCGGCGCAACCGCTCATCCGCGGGTCGATGCGCTGGCGTCAAGCAATCCCCAATCCATCCTCATCGAGGAGTTGCCCCGCGAAGCCCAGCCGAGCTTCATTCCACCACAACTGGCGATGGAAACAACGGCCACGCCCAACGGAAACGACTGGATCCACGAGATCAAGCTCGACGGCTATCGCATCCAAGCCCGCAAATCCGGCTCTCAGGTTTCTCTGCTGACTCGGAAGGGTGCGGACTGGACCGATCGCATGCCCGCTTTGGTTAACTGTCTGGCCCAACTTCCTGCACAGGACTGCACCCTGGACGGCGAGGTTATTCTGCCGGAAAAAGCGGGCCGCTCCAGCCTGGCTCGGTTAAAAGCCGCCCTTCAAATGCCTGATGCCCATGCCATCCAGTACATTGCCTTCGATCTCCTCCACCTGGACGGTCACAACACCCGGGAGATCTCCTTACGCAAGCGCAAAGAGCTTCTCGCCCGCCTCCTGCCCTCCAACTCTGCCCACCTGCGCCTGTCGGAGGAGATCCCGGGCGAGGGCGCGGAAGCCTTTCGCCAGGCCTGCGCTTTACACGCCGCAGGCATCGTCTCCAAGCGCTCCAGCGCTCCCTACCGCTGTGCTCGCTCC
>JAJYZE010000111.1 GCA_021800195.1 Acidobacteriota bacterium | reverse complement strand
CAAGCTCTCGTACAGGGGGAATTCGCTCGCGCTGTTCAGAAGAGCAGGCTAATCTTCTCCGCCTGAGCTCTTGTGATACTGCTCATCGCTGACCGGCTCCATCCAATCAACCACTCTGCCGTTGAGCCGCTCCTGGACGGCGATGTGGCTCATGGCGGTGCTGGACGTGGCGCCGTGCCAGTGCCTCTCTCCCGGAGCGAACCAGACGACATCTCCCGGGCGTAGCTCCCGAAGAGGGCCACCCTCGCATTGTGCCCAACCGCGACCCGCGGTGATGAGCAGAGTCTGGCCCAGGGGATGGGTATGCCACGCGGTCCGGGCTCCGGGTTCAAAGGTAACGCTTGCGCCTTGCACTCGGGCCGGCTCCGGCGCCAGGAACAAGGGATCGATCCGCACCACTCCGGTAAACCATGCTGCGGAGCCCTTCTCCGAGGGCTGCGCCCCCGCTCGCTGGATTTCCATGGAATCTTCCTCCTGTTGTGGGTTGCTACCCATCGTGCTGGGCGAAGGCGGATTCAACCCGTTCGCTAAGATCAACTCCCGCCTGGTCCGGCGAGTTCATGTCTTCCTCCGGCCAGAGCGGTTGCTGGGTTGCGCAGCTCTTCTCATACCGCAGGTCAGCCAGAACGCGGCTCCAGTGAACGATGCTCCGCTCGGCCTGCCTCAGCCGCTTCTGCGCCTCCAGCAGCTTTCGCTCCGCGGCGCGCATGCGCCGCCGCCGGGCCGGATCGAGCTTAGAGGGAGAGATCATACGTTCGAGCTTCCAGCATAAGCGAAAGCCGCAACAGCACGCCTTCGCAGGTTCTTCGCCCCGACATCAGAAACATTTCTGGGGGGTACAGGTCTACCGGCGCTGTGTTCTCCGCTCCCGGCGCAGCAGTCCATCTTACGCACTGCAAATAAACCTTTGGCGGGCTATTCGTCCCTTGGCAGAGATATTCGCTCGGTCTGAGACGAACGCATCTTTCCACCCCTTTTCTCTTCGAGCTGCACCGTAGGCGTGGTGCCCTTGATCCCCGCGTTTTGAACGCGTACGCTCATCTGCAGGAACCGTTCCGCGGGCAATCTCTGCGTCAGCTTCGAAGAGAAGTTCCCCAAGTTTTCCAAAAGACCGTATCGGCATCTGGCGAGTCGAGGTTCTCACCGGGTGGGAGTGGCTCAGGAGCCTTCCCGAATCGTCCACCGTGGGGTCGGCCCAACAACGGGAGAGGAAGGCGCTCGTCGTGACGTGCAGCGTGATGCGCAGGCGGAGGCACAGGTGGCCAGAGCAGTGGTCTTCCCTGGCAATGGAGATGGTCAGTGCCTGACGGTGCTGTCTGACTCGCGCGGGGCAGCAGAAAGGACTGCGTGAATTCGATGAAGGCTCTAGTGCTGGCCAAGTACAAACATTTTGAGTTGGTGGACCTGCCGCGGCCCTCGCCGGGAAGTGGAGAGGTGCTGGTTCAGGTGGCCGCCTGCGGTATCTGCGGCAGCGATGTTCACGGGTACGACGGTTCCTCCGGTCGCCGCATTCCTCCCATCGTCATGGGGCATGAGGCCGCAGGGGTGGTTGCCGAAGTGGGAGCCGGCGTCCATTCCTGGCAGCCGGGCGATCGCGTGACCTTTGACTCCACGGTCTCCTGCGGAGAGTGTGCTTTCTGCCGCCGCGGTGACGTGAATCTGTGCGAACGCCGCGAGGTGATCGGCGTCTCCTGTACTGAATTTCGGCGTGCCGGTGCATTTGCCGAGTATCTGGTGGTGCCGGCGCGCATTCTCTACCCCTTGCCGGACGCCATGCCGTTTGCCGAGGCGGCGATGCTGGAAGCGGTCTCCGTGGCTTTGCACGCAGTCCGGATGGCCGGAGTTCGCGGAGGCGAGACCGCGCTCATCGTCGGCGCTGGAATGATCGGGCTGTTGACCCTGCAGGCGGCGCGCATGGCTGGGTGCAGCCGGGTGCTGGTGGCCGATATTGACGCGACGCGGCTGCGGATGGCGGAGACTCTGGGGGCCGATGAGGCGCTGCATCTCTCTGGAGGAGAGATGATCCGCGAGGTATTGCGCAGAACACCCGCGGGAGTCGATGTTGCGCTGGAGGCTGTTGGCCGGGAGGAGACGGTGACGGCGGCGATCGAGTCGGTGGTCAAGGGCGGAGTTGTTGTCCTGATCGGCAATATCTCGCCCCGGATTTCGATTCCCCTGCAGACCGTGGTCAGCCGTCAACTGCGCTTGCAGGGTACGGCGGCCTCCGCCGGCGAGTATCCGAAGGCCATCGAATGGGTTGCCTCGGGAAAGATCAAGGTGAAGCCGCTGATCTCTGCGGTTGCGCCCCTGGAGGAAGGCCCAAGGTGGTTTGAGCGCCTGTATGCGAATGAGCCGAACCTCATGAAGATCGTCCTGGCCCCGTTGGCGGAGAAGCTCTGATGGAAGACTCTCTCTTTGATCTCAAGGGACAGGTGGCTCTGGTGACTGGAGCCAGCCGTGGGCTGGGCCAGTACTTTGCCCGGGCCCTGGCTCGGGCGGGCGCTGATCTCATCCTGACCAGCCGCCGTCGCGAATCGCTGACTGAGTTTGCGCAAGAGATGCGCAGCCTGGGACGCCGCGCCGTGGCTCTGGAACTTGACGTTCGCGACCCCGCCAGCATTGAGCGCATGGCTGCTGAGGCTGAAGCGGCCCAGGGGCAGATTCACATTCTGGTCAACAACGCCGGTTGCAACGTTCGCAAGCCGGCGCTCGATGTCACCTGGGAGGATTGGAATCTGGTGTTGGACACCAACCTGCGCGGCAGCTTCTTTGTCGCGCAGGCGATTGCTCGCGGCATGATCGCCCATCAGTATGGGCGCATCATCAACGTTGGTTCCGTCACCAGCGTATTTGGCTACGCCGGCCTGGCGCCGTATGGAGCCAGCCGAGGTGGCATCCGCCAGTTGACGATGAGCCTGGCTGCGGACTGGGGTCCGCACGGCGTGACCGTGAACTGCCTGGCTCCAGGGTGGTTCAAGACCCGGCAGAACCAGGTGCTCTACGAGGATCCGGATTGGGTAGAGTACCTGATCGAGCGCATTCCCATCCGTCGCCCTGGCCAACCGAACGATCTCGATGGTGCCGTGCTCTTTCTGGCGTCGGAGGCGAGCCGGTATGTGACGGGCCAGACGCTGTTGGTGGACGGAGGCATCTCGACTGGATCCACGAGAGCAACAGTAGTGCGGAAAGACAAGTCTTAACCCGCTGCCTTCTCTAAAGCAGTTTCAGTGCAGGTATACCCAATGCCTCGACTTCCATGGGCGTTTTCCCCAATGAAAACGCTACTGTCAAGCCCTCTTCGGGACACCCATCAACACTGAAAATGCTATAGCCGGATAGGCTCGGCGTTGCGCAGCAGAAAGATGTAAGCGAAGATTCCTGCCGTAAGGTACACCGCAGCCACTGTAAACGCAGCGGCGAAGTTGTGCCACCTTTGCACCAGAATGCCGGTGAGGATGGATGCCGCAATCCCGGAGATCTGGTTGGAAAAGTTCATGATGCCGCCGACGCGTCCCGCGCAGCCGGTCGGGGCAATGAGCGAGGGAAAGGACCATCCGACAGGTGCCGCCGCGGACAGTCCGCCAATGCAGACGCTGATCCAAACCAGAGCTTCGGCGGGACTGTGTGCGTGCGCGCCACCGAGAATGCCCAGGCCCATCGCCGTTCCGCCCACCAGAACGAACATGCGCACGCGGTTTGCTTTCCAGCCGCGCTGAATCAGCGCGTCCACAAGCCATCCGCCAATCAGCAGATCTGCTGCGGTTGCCACCAGCCATGGAACTCCGGTGTAAAGAAAGGAGTCCAGCAGATTGGTGTGCAGGGACTCTGACAGGTAGGTCGGCAGCCACACCAGCAGAAGATAAAAAATGTAATTGTAGGAGCCAAAACCAACGGCCAGCCCGAGAACTCGCCGCTGTTGCAGCAGGTGCCGAAGCGATGCCTGAGCTGGCGATGTATCTTCCGGGAAAGTTTCGTGTCCGCGGATGAAGGCGAGTTCCTCCGGGCTGAGGCGAGGATCCTGCTCCGGCTCATGATAGACAAAGAAGAAGAGCAGGAAGTACAGCATGCTGACGAGTCCAGTGGCTGCGAAGCTCATCCGCCAGCCCGCGCGAAGCAACAGGACGCCGATCAGGGGCACGCCAAGGGCTGAGGCCAGCTTTGCCGCCGCGTCAAAGAAGCTGGTTGCGAAGCTGCGCTCCTGCGCTGGAAACCAGTTTCCGATCGCTTTGGCGTTGGCGGGGAAGGTGGGAGCTTCGCCCACTCCGAGAGCGAGCCTTGCCGAGAAGAAGGATGGCACGTTGGGAGCCGCTGCGGCTGCAAACGAGGCCAGGCCCCATAGAAAGGTGCTGATGCGGCCTATACGTTGCACGCCCAGCCAGTCGAGCGCGGAGCCGATGGGTATCTGGCACAAGGCGTAGGTCCAGTTGTACGCACTGGCAAGGATGCCGAAGGTGACGTTGGAGATCCCGAAGGCGGCGATCAGCGCATGATGCGAGACGGAGAGATTGACACGATCGAAGTAGTTGATGAGTACGCCAAGCCCGAGGAGCCAGGCGATGCGCCAGCGGCGACGCGGCTTGACATCCTGCGTCCGCTCTGTTGTGGCCATTGCCGTCACCCAATCTTCCCGTTTCCTGCCCGAGCTAAAAGGATAGCTGGTATTGGGTTCTGTGTGAGATCCGTACTCCCTGGCAAGGCAGGCCACATCGCGGCCGTGGCGATCTTGCGCCAAAAAATGAGAGTGCATAGCGACGGCATCTCTCTGTAAGTTGCTCTCCTCCGGCGTCTGATGACGGAGGCATCTGTTCACTTCAATGTTCAGAAGAGGGTCCGTGGCCAAAGCAAACTGCCGAAGGAGCTATCGCCGCACCTGCTCGAGACGGACAGGCGCCAGGGACCGCATCCGCGAACGGCAGGGGGAGCCGCTTTAACGGACTCCAATGCCGGCCAGCAGTCCTCCATCCACTCGAAAGTCGCTGCCGGTGCAGAAGGAGGCTCTTTCGGAGAGCAGGAAGGCTGCCAGTTCGGCGACTTCTTCCGGGGTTCCAATTCGTCCCAAGGGATGCGCGGCGCCGAAGCGGGCGAAGCTTTCTTCCAGCGAAGCTTCGGGAGAGAAGTGCTGGGCGGAGGTGACCAGCATGGGGCTTCGCACCGATCCCGGGCTGATGGAATTCACCCGGATATGGTCGCCGGCATGATCCAGCGCGAGGGCGCGGGTCAGGCTCAGGATGGCTCCCTTCGACGTGGCGTACGCCGCAACGCCGACCTGGCACGCGTAGCCCTGCACGGAGGCCAGATTGACGATGCTGCCGCCTCCCCGCTTCTTCATCTCGGGAATCACGCTGCGCGCCATCAGATACATGCCACCCAAGTTCACGCTCATGCAGCGGTTCCAGGTGGCTGGATCGGTCTCCACCACGGAACCGAAGGGATGAATGCCGGCGGCATTGACCAGCATGTCGATGCCGCCGAGTTCGCTCGCCGCTTGATCGACAAAGCTCTGCACCGACTCTGGATCGGCCACATCCGCCACGACGGCTCGGAGAGCGAGGCCGCGGCGCTGGGCTTCCGAGGCGAGTTCCTGATTGGCTGCGGAGTCGACGCCGCAGGCCATGGCGCGCGCGCCACCTTCCGCCAGGCGCAGGGCAATCGCGCGGCCGATTCCCGTGGTTCCCGTGACGAGCGCTGTTTTTCCATCGAACTCAGCCATGGCCTGCCTCCTCGGCTGCGGCGGAACGCAGCTCTGATGCGGCATACTGCAATCCGCAGATGGCTCCGCGCAGCTCGGCGAGTCCCTTGAGCCGTCCCACAAAAGAGTAGCCGGCGTTGCCCGGCTTCCCGATATCATCGCCCAGAAGGTGGCCGTGGTCGGGACGCATGGGGATCTCCCAGTCTGACTGCCCGGCTCGCGCGCGGCGGCGCTCTTCTTCCAGCATGGCGCGGATGAGGCCGAGCATGTCGGAGCTGCCCGACAGGTGTTCGGACTCATAAAACGATCCGCCGTGCTGGCGCTGCACCTGGCGTAGATGCAGAAAGTGAATACGCGGCCCGAACTCCCGCGCCATGGCTACGAGATCATTGTCTGCCCGGGAGCCCAGCGAGCCGGCGCAGAAGGTCAATCCGTTCACGGCAGAGTCGTATCCATTGAGGATCGAGCGCAGATCGCCGGCGGTTGAGACGATGCGCGGCAGGCCGTACAGCGGCCAGGGGGGATCATCCGGATGGATCGCCAGGCGGATTCCCAACTCCGCCGCCACTGGGCCCACTTCGCGCAGAAAAGCCAGCAGATTGCCGCGCAGATCTTCGGCCGTAACGCCGTCAAACTGAGCGATGGCGGCACGCATCGATGCGCGGGTGTAGGACGCCTCTGAGGCCGAGATGCCGCCGATCAGGGTTCGTTCCAGCCGCTCGATGAACTCCGGGGTCAACTGCTGGAAGCGTGTCCGGGCGGCGGCGATGCGATCCTCGGTGTAGCCGGCCTCCGCGCCGGGCCTTTGCAGGATGAAGAGATCGTAGGCGGCGAAGTCCAGGGCGTCGAAGCGCACGGCGTAGCCGGTAGAAGGCAGCCGGAAGGCGAGGTCCGTGCGCACCCAGTCCACCACCGGCATGAAGTTGTAGCAGAGGGTCTTCACCCCGGCCTTCGCGATAGCGGCCAGGGAGTCGATCCACGCATCGATGTAGCGCCGGTAGGGGCCGGTGCGCAGTTTGATGGAGGTGTGGGTGGGAATGCTCTCCACCACTGACCAATCCAAGCCGGCGGCGGCGATCTCATCACGCCGCTTCAGCACTTCAATCAGCGGCCAGGCTTCCCCGCGATAGAAGTGGTGCAAGGCGGTGACGATCCCGGTCGCGCCCGCCTGGGAGGCATAGTGCACAGGAACGGGATCTTCGGGGCCGAACCAACGCCAGGTTTGTTTCATGGTTCCTCTGGGCGGGAGGAGGTAGGCGCGGCAACCTGCTCCAGGGCAGCTCGTGACAGGTGGGAACGGTGCTTCTGCAGGCCGCGGATGCCGGTGCACAGCCGATACAAGGCTCCTCCGATCAGCCGCCGGGTGGGGTCATATCCCTCCGGTGCCAGCATCAGAGAGTTGCTGCGCGCCGCTGAAGTCACGTAGATCTCATCCAGGTCCGGCCCGCCAAAGCACAGCGATGAGATTTGAGCCGCGGGCAGGTCGATCCGCCGCTCCCGTTTGCCGTCGGGATCGTAGCGGGTGAGGCATCCGCCGAACCAGTGCGCGCACCAGACGAAGCCTTCCGCATCCACCGCCAGCCCGTCCGGCACTCCCTCTGCCCGGTCGATGCGCGTGAGCACGCGGCGGCGGCCAAGCGCGCCGTCGCTGCGGCGCCAGTCATAAGCGTAGATGCAACGCGCCACGGTGTCGGCAAAGTACAGCGTGCTCTCGTCGGGAGAAAACGCCAGTCCGTTGGAGAAGCAGATGCCCTCGTCTGCGATATGAACTGAACCGTCGGTATCGACGCGAAAGAGAAAACTCGGCGCGGAGTGTCCACGCTCGTCCAGATGCCAGGAGCCGGAGTAGACGCGGCCCATGGGATCAGCGGCGCAGTCATTCATCACGCACTCCTGGCCCTGGGCCTGCGCGGCGAGCAGAAGTGGGTTTGCCCCCGGCTCCCATAGCCAGATGCCATGGTGGTTGGTCACCAGAAATCCGCCCTCCTGTTGCGGGCAGAAGCCGGCTACCTGGAAGTTGTCGCTCAGGATCTCCCGTCGCTGCTGTCGCCAGTCATAGCGGAAGAAGCGGTGGCCGGTGATGTCGGTCCAATAAAGAGCCTGGCCGCGGTCATCCCAGAAGGGCCCTTCCCCGCAGAGGTTGCCGTCGTCGGTAATGATCTCCATATGGCTTTGCATGACGTAAAGCTTGATTCGCTCCGCGCGCAACGACGTCCCGATTCTATGCTTCGCGCGACCGGGCCAGCAAGGATACGCGACTCCGCGTGCGCCGCTGGGGTGGTTGTCCTTGGAGTTGCGTCTCGCGCCGGATCCGACCCAGAGGCGATCCGGTGGTGATCTGCTTCAGCGATGAAGTTCGCTACGGATGGCGTCGATCACCAGCGAGGGTTGATCGAACTGGATGTAATGGCCGCTTTGCATGGCTAGAATCTGTTTGGAGTCGGTGGAGAGCCAAAGATACTGGCGCTGCACAGCAGCCCAGTTGCTCTCATCAGCAAGGTGTTTTGCGTGCACCTCCGGAGGAGTATTTTCCGTATCGTAGGCGTGATTTTGCGCAGTGAGCACGCGGACGGGCCGATGACCGAAGGAGCGCCGGTGGGCTTTTAAAAATTGTTCGTCGGCGGGCATCTCCTGCATCTCCGAGATAACGGCGTTGTACAGCGCAACGCGGGAGTTGGCGATGCGCAGCACGG
>JAJYZE010000110.1 GCA_021800195.1 Acidobacteriota bacterium | reverse complement strand
CGGCGTGGCCAGCAGTAGGAGAAGAAGCGTGGTAAGGCTGGCCAGACGAAGCGTCAGTTCGAGGGCGGCAAAGTCCATGGTGGTGTCAGTCTAGTCCCTTTGACCTGTAGCGTTGATCTGTAGGGCCGGGTAGAGGCTCTGCGAGCCGACCGTTGGAGAGAGAAGCGATGAAGCTGGCGAGCGGCTGATTGAGCCGGGCCAAATCGGGGGATTCTCGATGGGATAAAGCTCGCGCGGCCTGGGACTGGCTAGTTGGCAGGGTCAAGGCCGAAGCCGGGCAGACTCTGCTGAACGCTTTTGCTGGTGAGCCACTGGAGAAACCCCTGCGCCTGGCTCTGATTCCGGGACGATTTCAGGACGATCGCGCATTGGCGAATCGGCTGATAGCTGCCGGCGGGAAGGCGGATGAAGGAACCCAAGGCGCGATCATGAGCCGAACGGGCGATGGTCAGAGAGATGAAGGCTGCCTGAGCATTGCCGGACTCGGCGAACTCCGCCGTCTGTCCAATGTTCTCTGCGATAGCCAGCTTGGGGGCGAGTTGGGCGTACAGGTGCAGGTTTTCCAAAGCCTGGCGAGCGGCGACGCCGTAGGGGGCATGGAGAGCGTTGGCGATGGCGATCTTCCTCACGCTGGGGCTGGTCAGGACGTTGAGCGAAAGCGGCTGAGCGGGCGAGTCGCGACGCGCCCACAGCACCAGCACGCCACGGGCATAAGCCATGGGGTGCGGTTCATCGGCCAGGCCGGCGTTGACCAGGCGCTGCGGATGAGCTTCATCGGCGGAGAGAAACACATCCTGGGGGTCGCCGTTGAGGATCTGCTCGGTCAAGGCTGCGGAAGATCCGTAAGAGGCGATGATCTTGACGCCGGTAGCTTGTTCGTACTGTCTCTCCAGCACAGGCAGTACAGGCTCCAGATCCGCTGCGGCGGCAATATGCAACTCCGCGGTCTGCGCGGTGCAGCGCGCGCAGCAGAACAGAAGCGGCCATGCGGCCACCGCCAGGGTGAGGGATAACCGATTCCAGGCGGAGCTTGCTTTACGGTAGGCTAGAGAAAAGTATGAACCCTTCATCACACATCCTTCGCTGCACTGGATGCGGCCAACGCATCGCCGCAGAGCAGGCGCAAAGTAATTTTAGATGCTGCGACTGCGGCGATCTGTTTGAGGTGGAGTACCCTTGGAGCGAGAGCGCGGCGCAAGGTGGGTCGGCGGATGGTTCTTCGGCGGCTCCGCCGGCGGCCAGAAACCTGCCTAACTCCAGTGCTCTTCGTTATCTTTGGCAGGAGCGCAGGACCTCGACGCTGGGAGTGGACCAGAGCGGCGTATGGAGGTTCCGGGATCTTTTGCCCATAGTGAGCGAGCAGCGGGTGGTTACGCTGCGCGAGGGCAATACGCCGCTGTATGAGATGCCCCGGACAGCGGCGGCTCTGGGGCTGAACTGGCTCCTGGCCAAGCATCAGGGGATGAATCCAACCGGATCATTCAAGGACACCGGGATGACAGCGGCACTCTCCGTGGCGGTCGCCAGCGGCTTCCAGTGGGTAGCTTGCGCCTCGACGGGAAATACCTCAGCCGCGATGGCGGCCTACGCCGCCCGGGCCGGGGTGCGCAGCCTGGTGCTGATTCCGGAAGGAAAGATCGCCTGGGGCAAGCTATCCCAAGCGATGGACTATGGGTCAACGACCTTGCAGTTGCGAACCGACTTTGATGGTTGCGTGCGGGTGCTGAATGAAGTGGTGCAACGGGCTCCGGTTTACCTGTTGAATTCAGTCAATCCATACCGGCTGGAGGGGCAAAAGACGCCGGCCTTCGAGATTCTGGAGCAGTGCGACTGGCGGCCGCCGCATCATGTGATTGTGCCCGGCGGCAATCTGGCCAACTGCTCCGCGCTGGGCAAGGGCTTTGCCGAGATGTTGCACCTGGGACTGATTCACCGCGCGCCGAAGATCAGCGTGATCCAGGCTGAGGGCGCCAATCCGTTGTACCGCAGCCTGCGGTCCAACGGCGGCCAGTCGCTGGAGCCGGTGGTGGCGAAGACGCGCGCCTCGGCGATTCAGATCGGTAGTCCCGCTTCCTGGAAGAAGGCGGTACGAACGCTGGCCTGGACGGGTGGATGGTGTGAGCAGGTCTCCGAGCGGGAGATTGCGCTCGCCAAGGCCGAGATCGGAGCGGAAGGCATCGGCTGCGAGCCGGCCTCCGCGGTGACGCTGGCGGGTCTGAAGAAGTTGGTGGCCGACGGACGGGTGGGCAAGGAAGAGACGGCGGTGCTGCTGTTGACGGGGCACACGCTGAAAGACTCCGAGTACACCATCAAGTACCATCTCGGGGAGTTGCTCAACGCCGCCGAGATGGAGGGGGCCAGCGCCGCGGATCTGGCCGAAAACGCCAGGCTGCGCCGCGCGCCGGCGGTGCTGGACGCCGATGCGGACGCGGTGCTGCGGGCCCTTGACTCCCCGGCCTCAGGGTCGGGACAGGCGTGAGCGCAGCCGAGGTGATCTTGACCCATACGCGACAGAGACGCGGATTGAGGATCTCACTGCCCGCAACCTCGGCCAATTTAGGCCCAGGTTTTGACTCGGTGGGGCTCGCGCTCTCTATGCGGCTGATTATTGAGGCGGAGGAGGCGGCCAGTTTTCAGGTTCAAGCCACTGGGCGAGATGCCGACCGTTGCGGTGCGCTGGAGGACAACCTGATTCTGGAAACGTATGCTGACGTGCTGCGCCGGGCAGGAGCCCGGGCGGCGCCGCTGCGGCTGAAGCTGCATAACGAGATTCCGCTGGGCATGGGGTGTGGATCGAGCGCCGCGGCTCTTCTGGCCGGCGTCGCGCTGGCTGACCACTTCGGGGCGCTGGAGCTCAGCGATGCCGGGATTGTCGCGGAGGCCAGCCGGAGGGAGGGCCATCCGGACAACGTGACCGCGTGCTGGTACGGTGGGTTCACGGTGGCTGCAGTGAGCGAAGAGAGCGTGCAGGTAGCTACGTTTGGTCAGCGTTTTGTCCACAATCCCACCCAGAGTTTTGCCCAGAGTCTGGCGCAGATCTCCGGTAGCACGCGAACGTGGGAGATGCTACTGGCAATGCCTTCGGTCAGCTTGGCGACGCGGCAGGCCAGGGCGCTGCTCCCCGAGAGCTACTCGAAGGCGGATGCAATCTTCAACGTGCAGCGCGCGGCATTGCTGGTGGCTGCATTTGCGCAGGGCCGGCTGGACTTGCTGAAAACGGCGATGCAGGACAGAATGCATCAGCCCTACCGACAAGAGGCCTGTCCGCTGTTGAAGAAGATGCTGCCCCTGATGAAAGAACCTGAGATTGCGGCTGTCGTGCTCAGCGGCGCAGGTCCGTCCGTTCTGGTGTTTTTGTCCGAGAGCATCTCTCTGCTGGAGGCCGAAACCCGGATGCAGAGCATGGTTGGCTCCGATGTGGAGATCTTGCCGGTTCGAGTGGGTGGTGGAGCGGAGCTGACTTTGCTTTAGTCCGGGATCTGGATCGCATCATTTTCCACCGCCAGGCATCTATGATGGAGAGGGCTTGGAGTGCCGCAGGTGTTTCCCCAGGGAGCCGGCAAGCCGGATGGAGCCCACAAGGAGAGGAGTCGGTATGGCAGGTCAGTTCGTATCTGAGGTAAACGACGGGGATTTTGAACAGAAGGTTCTCCAGTCGGATACCCCCGTGCTGGTGGATTTCTGGGCGGCCTGGTGTGGCCCGTGCCGTGCGGTGGCGCCTGTGGTGGAGGCGATAGCTGAGCAGTACAGCGGCAAGTTGAAGGTGATGAAGATGGACGTGGACCGAAACAACATGACGCCCGGCCGCTACGGCATTCGTGGAATTCCGTCCCTGCTGATCTTCAAGGGAGGCAAGGTCGCCGAACAGATCGTTGGCTTCGTCCCCAAGGATACGATCGAAGAGAGCCTGAAGCGCGTCCTGGCCTGAACAGTTTTCCGCGAGCAGATAAAGGGCGGAAGCGCTCTGAATCGCATTCCGCCTATGGGGTAAGCCCAAGGCCGGGGGAGGAATCCCGGCCGTTTGTTGCGGCCAAGCGGCTGCGGCAGTTTTGCCCGGCCGCGGGGACAGGTCTTTGCGGATCTTGCGCGCGGCCCGTTGCTCGGCGATGAACCAATTTTCGCTGTAGCCGGGCGTTCTTCCCCAAGTGTGGCTGCTCTATTCCCGCGTCCGGCCTTCCTCGGAAAAGCCATCGAGACATCTCTCGGGCTGCCCCAGCCACAACCATCGGAAGCTGTTCCAGGAAGCCGGCGCCCGCAGCTATAACCAGAACAACTTGGATGCGGCCTATGGAGCGCACCGACCGAGGATGCACTCCGAAAGGCTCGATCGAATCTGGAACTCGCTGATCTGAAACGCGCTGCCTTCCGCTCTGCGGATGTCGAGATGGTCCCTTCGCTCCGCCAGTGTAGACTTTGAAGCAGTTCCTTGCTGCCGCTCAGGCTCTGCTTCGGTCCTGGCTGCGCCATTCTCCGGGAGATGAAGATGGAGCCGAGACGCGGCTTTCCAGGCGCATTTGCAGTCGAACCGCGTTCTTTCTAACATGCTGGAGTGGAGCCTTGTTCACGGAAGCCTGATCGCCTTCTTTATTCTGGCGAATAGCTTCTTTGTGGCTGCGGAGTTCGCCATTGTCAGCGTGCGGGAGACGCGGATTGAGCAATTGATCCAGGACAACCGGCCGGGAGCGCGAACGGCGCTGCGCCTGAAGCAAAACCCCAAGGAGTTTCTGCCCGCTGTACAGTTCGGCATCACCCTGGCCAGCCTGGCGTTGGGCGGTCTGGGCGAACCGGCTCTGGCCAATGCGGTTCTGGCCGCGCTGACCCGCATCGCATGGCTTGGTGGGTTGCCCGGAGTTCGCCTGCACGCCCTGTTCTACGCTAACTCCATTGCGGTGGTGCTGGCCTTTTCCATCATCACGTACTTTGAAGTGCTGCTGGGCGAGTTGGTGCCCAAGTCGCTGGCGCTGCAGCGCGCGGAGCAGATTGCCCTGGCGATTGCGGGGCCGGTGGAGGTCTTCATTCGGATAACCCGGCCGATGGTGGGCTTGATGAATCGGTCTGCGGAGGTGGTTCTGCGCGCCTTTCACGCGCCGCTGCGCGCAGAGAACTCCGTCTACTCGCCGGAGGAGTTGAAGTTGCTGGCGACAGCAACCCGCAGGATGGGCCTTCTGCCCGCTTATCAGGAGGAGATGATCCATCGCGCCATCGAACTCAACCAGGTGGTGGTCAATGAGATCATGACCCCGCGGGGCAGGATCTTTTCTCTGCCCGCGGATCTGGGGCTGGAGCAGGCCAGTGCCCGGATCGTGGAGGAACAGCACTCACGGATTCCGGTCTACGACGCTGAGAAGGGCCGCGACTCGATCATTGGCGTGGTTTACTCCAAGGATGTCTCGCGCCTGATGCACTTTCGCAGCCTGGCTTCCGGATCAGGAGATCGCGGTCTGTGGGATTTGGCGATCCGCCATGTGATGCGCGATGTGCTGGTCGTTCCCGAGACCAAACCAGCCCTGGATCTATTACAGGAGTTCAAGAACCGGCGCAGACAGATTGCCATCGTGGTAGACGAGTTTGGATCGACGCTGGGGCTGGTCACCGTGGAGGATCTGCTAGAGCAGGTGGTGGGTGAATTGGAGGATGAGTTCGATACCGGGCGGAATCTGCCCCTGCCCGCATCGGGCGGTGGATTTCTACTGGATGGCGCCACCAGTCTGCGCGATCTGGTGACGCAACTGCACTGGAAGTTTCCCCGCGCCAATGGGGTGGAGACGCTGGCGGGTTTTCTGCTGGTCAAGCTGGGTCATATTCCAGCGGAAGGGGAATGGGTGGATTACGGCGGTCGGCGCTTCAAAGTGGTGAGGATGGAGGCGCAGCGGATCGCACAGGTGCGCGTCGATCCGATCGCGGATCCGGACGCTCCTGCTGGACCGCAAGAGGCGTCCGGGGGCGCCGGCAGAGCAGCTTCTGGAGGGTCAAAAGGTGCGAGTCCGGCCCTTCCGGGGCCGTCGCGGGGGCGGAAGAGATGAGATTCCGGTCAGCATTGGTTGCGGAAGACATAGCGCGCCGAAGTTCAGCCCACACGGCGGCGCGCAGAATCCTGCGGCGGCTACTAACCACTTTCCCGGTGCTTTGGGTAGTAGTGACCGTGGTCTTTTTCATGATCCACCTGGTGCCGGGCGATCCGATCGTGCAAATGCTGGGCGAAGGCGCGACAGCCGCCGATATCGCCGGATTGCGTCATGCCTACGGGCTGGATCAGCCGCTGTCGACGCAGTATCTGCGCTACTGGAGCGGGCTGCTGCACGGCGATCTGGGGCAGTCGTTACGGCTGCATGATTCGGTGCTGCACCTGATTCTGCAGCGCTACCCCTACACGCTTGCGTTGGCCCTGGCGGCGGCGCTGATCGGGATAGGACTGGCCATTCCGGCAGGAGTCGCTTCAGCAAGCAGAGCAAACCGCTGGCCGGATCGCGCGGTTGGATTCGTCAGCCTGGCAGGACTGTCCGTGCCCAACTTCGCCCTGGGGCCGATTCTGATTCTGATCTTCTCGATCGATATGGGGATGTTTCCAGTCTCCGGCGCGGGGGTGGGCGCAGCAGACTTTCTTCGTCACCTGGTGCTTCCGGCTGTCACGCTCGGTTCGGGCCTGGCTGCGATTCTCACCCGCATGATCCGCTCCTCGATGCTGGAGGAGCTGGGGCAGGATTACATCCGGACGGCGCGGGCCAAGGGACTGCCGGAGAGCGTGGTGGTGTATCGCCACGCGCTGCGCAATGCCTTGAATCCGGTGCTGACGGTGATCGGGTTGCAGTTTGGCTCGCTGCTGGCGGGCGCGATCGTTACTGAGACGATCTTTGCCTGGCCGGGACTGGGGCGTTTGACTCTTACGGCGATCTCCAATCGGGACTATGCGCTGGTTCAGGGGTGCATTCTGTCCATTGGACTGTCCTATGCCCTTGTGAACCTGCTGACAGACTCGGTGTATGCCATAGTTGATCCTCGGATGCGCCGCTGACCCGCTCGACGGGGAATCTGCGTCCGCAAACCACTCCGCCACGGCGAGGAGGAGGCTGGGCAGAGAGCGGCCGGAGACTCAGCGCACGGCTCGGAGAGGCTACGGAACAACCCTGTGCCGCGCGGCTGGGTCCGCACCATGCATCGGTTCAAGATCGCCTTCGCTCCGCAATCGCGCGGCCGGAAGCGTTGGCTTGGGTCGAGGTCTGAGACCCGGATGGAACGTACGCCTACTCTCCGTAAGGCACCCAGATGTTCTTCACCTGGGTTGCGTGGTGCAGAAACCAGCGGCCCTGGGCCTGATGAGGATCAAACCAGTTGATCTCGCGTCCGTGGGAGGTGAAGACCTGCTTCAGGTTGCCGATGGAGGCGGATTTGGCCAGGGCGGCTGTGGCCGCATCGCGGAAACTCCAGATGGCGTCGATGTCGTCGTGCTCGGCCAGGGTCTTGCCGAGCTCGCCGGGGTAGCCTGCAACCATGTTGACCACTCCTCCCGGCAGGTCGCTGGTATCGAAGATCGGGTAGAGTTCGCCCATCAGCGTTGCTGCCCGCGGGCTGGGAACGGCGACGATGGTGTTGCCCATGGCCACGGCGGGAAGGAGGAGCGAAAGAAGGCTGAGCAGCGGCGCCTGATCCGGGGCCAGAATCGCTATGACGCCCACGGGCTCCTTCATGGCCAGGGTGATCATGCGACCTGCGGGGTTGTGGATGGAGCCCTCGAACTTATCGGCCCAGGCGGCGTAGGCAAATGTGCGCTCGATGGAGACGTCCACCTCCAAGGGAGCCTGTTCCGGAGCGACGAAGGCGGCCAGCCTGGAGATGAGCTCGGCTCGCCTCTGGGCGAGATTTTCAGCCGCGTAGTACAGCACTTGGGCACGTGCGTGAGCTGAGGTTGTGGCCCACTTGGCGGCGGCGCGGGCCGCTTCCACGGCGTTGCGAATATCCTTGCGGTTGCCCAGAGGAGCTTCGCCCAGGCGTCCGCCGTCGCGTCCGTAGAGGGGGAAGCTGTAGCCGGAGTCGGGACGCGTCTGCTTGCCGCCGATGTACTGCTTGACGGTTCGATCGATGTTCACCTCACCGAGAGGATTCGCCGCGGGAGGCCCTGGGTCGGGCCGGCCTGCCGTCTCGGCAAGAGCGCCAGAAGAGATGGTTTGGTTCGCGGCGAGCAGCCAGCGAGGCTCCAGATACTCAAGCATGCCCTCGCCCCCGCCCTCGCGGCCGTAGCCGGACTCGCGGTATCCACCGAAGCCGCAAGAGGCGTCGAAGAGGTTGGCGGCGTTGACCCAGACGACTCCTGCCTTGATCTGCGAGGCTACATCGAGCGCTGCGTTGATGTTCTCGCTCCACACGCTCGCCGCCAGCCCATAGGTGGTGTTATTGGCCAGCTC
>JAJYZE010000109.1 GCA_021800195.1 Acidobacteriota bacterium | reverse complement strand
GTGCTCAACCGGTTCCCGCAGGAAGTGAGCCCGTAGCGGTTCCTGCACCCACAATGCCCTCTGCCGGCGATATGTACCGTGGCGCTTATGCGGACTACATCTCCGCTCGCTATGCTTTGGCCACCACGGAGTTCGATGCGCTGATTAAGGCTCATCCTCAGGACAATCTTTCTGGCAACGCGTACTTCTATCTGGGAGAGATGGAGATGCGCAATCACAAACCCTCAGCCGCCATCAAGAGCTACGATCAGGTGATCGTCAATTATCCAGCCAACGCAAAGCTCCCGGCCGCCGAGCTCCACAAGGCTTATGCGCTGGTCGATGAGCGTGAGATTTCAGCGGCCGAGCGTGAATTGCGCGAGTTGATCCAGCGCTTCCCGGTATCGCCGGAAGCATCCCAGGCGCGAATCAAGCTCAACGCCCTTCGCCGCCAGTAGCTCTTGGCGCAGGCCTCTTCGGGTGGGTTGGTCGGCGCCACGCCGCCAAGGCACCCCGCCAGAGCGGGAGTTCTTTGTCAGTGGTCGAGAGCGGAAGCTAGACAGAGCTGAGGCTGGCTGCGCCGAAGCTTTCGGCGGCGCACAGAGATTCGCGAGTTTCCGCTTCTGGTTGCACAGGGTGAAAGGAATCTCATCTTCCTCGTGCCGGCTATTCCAGAGAGGGCCTTCTGTGGCGCTTTTCCGGGGGCAAGCGCCCCTGGAGGCCGGGGCATCGGGATACACATCGACACGGGGAAAGCTCTGGTTCTGTTTGCTGCTGGCGGATAGATGACGCTAAGGCTTACAGCATCGAGATCTGCCTTCCCCGGGGCTCGAAGAGGCCGAAGAAGCGAATCTCTATGCAGAGATGGAGTCGGTTTGCTCCGGAACAGCCTCTCTGTTCAACGATGAACGATGTGCCTCTTCTTGCCCGAGGTTTCGCTTTGTGGACTCTTTGACGGCACGCTCACTGGACAAAAACTCCCCCTGCGGCGAGCTTCAGGAGACGGTTGACCCTGCCGTCGGAAGATCTTGATTCGAGCCGTTCCGTTGCAGGGCCCGGCGCAGCACCAGTTCAAGGGCTGCCTTGGCTTGCAGATAGCTCGCCTCATCGATGCGCTCCTGAAGGCGGTCGGTCTCCAGCAGGAAAAGTTCGTCCTTCAATGCGGCCATGATCTGTGCCGGTCCAACCTGGGATGCGATCGCCGTGGGCAGGGAAGTGATTCTTTCGGCCCTTCGTCCAGCCAGAGGAGCGTCTGCGGCAGGTCTGGAAGCCGCCACCGGCGCCACCGCTGGTTTGCGCAGCAGAACTCCGGCTGCGGCTACAAGCAACAGTCCCAGACCGCCCAGGATCCACCACTTGTACTTGGTCGAAAGCGGCTCATGCGTGCCATTCGGGTCCAAAGGAGCGCCCAGTCCGCGACCCGGGGCATCATCCGCTCCTCCCTGGTCGCCCATAGCTGTCTCTCCCTGGTCGGATTGTCCGCTCTGGTCGCCGGCCTGATTCTGAGGAAACTGTCCGGATCCTGCAACGGTAAGATTGATTACCTGCCCCGGTTGCAAACCCTTCACCAGGTAGGTCGAAGCGTTTGGATCGCCATTGGCTGGGGTAAACTTCCCGCTCCCATCAAAGGTCATCCCCTTAGGTACACTTACCGCGAACATATCGGTTGGTCCTGCGATCTTCACGGCCAGATTTTCACTGCCCGAATAGGGCAGGTGGTAGGCAACCTCGATCTGCGTCTCGCCCGGCTTGATCGGGAACATGACGCTGTAAAGCCCCTTTTCGGACTGCGGCTGCAGATCCTCTGAGGTGGGCATGCCATTGGGCCCCTTGGCCGCAGCCCCATCCACTACCGCGCCGTCCGGCAGATACAGATCAAACGGGGCCTTGGAGTACTGGGTCATGGGGGGCTTGGAGGCATTGCTGACCACCAGGTCCTCGGTCATATTCAGGGTCGAGCCACTGCTATCGGTCTGCGCGCGGAGCATCAACACCTCAGTCTTCACGCCAGCCACATGCGCGCCGGCGTTGTAGACATCGATGGTCACCGGCTGCGAGCCGTCCGGGACTGCCTGATAGTAACTGGCCATGTCGTGGGTAACCCGCAGCAGATACTGCCCGCCCTGCGGCATGTTCAGCGAGAACTGTCCCTGAGGGTTGGTGGTGGTCTCCGTCACCTCCTGCATGCCCTGTTGCGGGCTCATGAGCGCGACCTGGTCGCCGGCCGCAGGCTGATTCGTGGTGCGATTGATCACCGTTCCAGTGACGGTCGTTGCCAGGGCGGCCACGGGCAGAATCATGGCTGCGGAGAGAACCTTCGTCATCGAGCAGAGGCTGCGGAAGATCATTCGATAGGAGTACACACCAAAAGAATACTGCACAATTTCCTCCTCCATTGTGACGGCCGCCACCCTGCTCACCCCCCTGCGCTCTGACAAAATGCCGAAGGGAAGAAGAGGCGCCGGCAAGTGGGCACAGAAGCTCCGGGGCAAAGTTTTGGTCAACGGCGGCGTCTGGATTGGGTGGAAAGGCGTCTGGATTGGGTGGAAAATGGAGCGCGGCAGTGAAAAAAACTGCCGGCCATACGGCGGTTCTGTGCTGCCTTCGGGCCGGGTCCATCAGCCGCCCAGGGATTCCATCTCGCCAACAACCCGGGCAGCTTCCGCTTCCAGGTCTCCGCGCTGCCGTTCATAGTCTTCTTCGGGAAACTTGCCCGCACGAAACTCGAAGTTCAGATCGCGGAGGTTGTCATAGATCACCGACTTCCGCTCGCGCAGATAATCCAGGCGGGTCTTTTCCACCGGGGCCAGGACCCGCTGCTGCGGCCAGAAGATGTAGGCAAGGCAGCCAATGGTCAACGCCACCAGTGGCAGTACGGTTTGCAGATCCATCACACCTCCGGAGATGGAGAAACTGTCTCCCATGAAAATCCTACTCCCTGACGCGGAGAGCTCTTGTGATTCTGGTTACACAGCGCGAGTGGGGGAGGCGAGCCGGAAGGCGGTTGACCGCAACGGCCTTCTCGCCCGGACACGTGGTTTCATCCGGCTTTGTCGCATTATCCCCCGGCTGGGGACAAGGTATAGTCTATCTTCGTCGGCCAATCGGCTGTCGTCCGGGAGGAGTCATCTCTTTGTCTTTGAAACTCTGGAATCCGCGTGCCCGCCGCATGCTGCTTTCCGTCCTTCTTCTGGCTTTGCTGCTCCTGCCGCCGTCTTCCTGGGCTGTTTCGCCTGTTCTTCATACCGATCCCATTGACCTGACCCCACCCGTCCGGGAGTCCTTGCAACTGTTCTACAACCTGAACTTTGACGCTGCCTTGAAGATCCAGCAGCAGGTGGCCCTGGAGCATCCCAGCGACCCGATGGCGTGGGACTTCGTGTTGACCACCATCATCTTTCGAGAGCTGTACAACCAGGATCTGCTGGACACAACCTACTATGCTCATAACAGCTTCCTTACCGTCAAGCGCGAGGTGGAAGTGCCCCAGGCAACTCGCGACCATATCGAGTACCTGACGGCCAAGGTGCTTCAGCTTGCTGACGCTGAGATTTCCGCCAACCCCAGGGATGCCAACGCTTACTTTGCCCGCAGCTACGCCAAGGGGATGCACGCCGTCTTCATCACGCTGGTGAATCATGCCTTTGCTGCCGCCGCCCGACAGGGCTACTCGGCGCGCAACGACGCAGAGACCTGTCTCAAGATCGACCCTGCATATGCGGATGCCTGGATGGCCATCGGCATTCAGCGGTTTGCAGTTGCCAGTCTTCCCGGTTGGCTGCGGGTCATCGTCGGCTTCATGGGCATGGGCGGCAACAAGCAGGAGGGTCTCAATGACCTATGGAAGGCGGCCGACCAGGGCATCGTGACTCCGATCGAATCCAGGACGATTCTTTCCCTGTTTTTGCGTCACGACCGCCGTTATCCGGACGCCCTGCGGGTGGAGCGCGGTCTGGCCAAGGAGTATCCGCATAACTACCTTTTCTGCCTCGAAGTCGCCAACCTTCTCAAGGATCAGGGCCAGGGGCTGGACGCCATCGCCGCCTATAAACAGGTGATCGCGGATGCCCACAGACCCAAGTACTTCGTCGATCCCCGCCTGGAGTTGGCCTGGTTCGGTCTGGCTGATACCGAGCGTGGTTACAACATGATAGAGGCAGCGGCCTTCGGCTACACCGAGGCGGCATCGCAACCAGACTCCAGCGATTGGCTGCGCAAGCGCGCTGAACTTGCCGCCGGCCAGATGGACGATCTGCTCCATCGGCGTCAGCAGGCGATCCAGATGTATCGGGCCGTGCTGACACCAGGGGGCGACCAGACCAAGGCGGCCGCTGCACGCGCTTATCTCCAATTCCCTTACGTGGGAAGATAAATTTGCTTCCCCGGGGTCGCCCGACGGTAAAGCTTTCCAGCGTCCTGTTTTGCAGGGCCGAGCCACGCGATTGGCTTCGGGAGGGCTGGTGCCCGACTTGGGAATCCTTGATCTGGGAGGGCGTTGGCTCCTACGGAACCGGTTCGCGGTTTGCAACGTAGAATAAAGCAGATTTGCGGTTCCAGCCGGAAGGAGGCGTCCGATGCACTGCACCGCATGTGGCCAGGAGTTGAATCTGGGGGCAAGATTCTGCAGTAGCTGTGGACAGGTGGTCTCCAGTCCGGCCTGGTCGCCACCCCCGGCGCCGCGTCTGGTCCGTCCCCTCTACGGACGCATGTTGGCTGGCGTCTGCGCGGGTGTGGCGCAGCACTTTGGCTGGGATGTTACCCCGGTCCGCCTGATTGTACTGCTCGTCGTGCTCTGTGGCTTCGGATCTCCGCTGATCGCTTACATCATCGCCTGGATCGTCATCCCCAACGAGCCGCTGCCGTTGCCTTATGCGGCGCCGGCGCCTCCTGGTCCTCCTTCAGATCACCTCTAATCGGTAAGCATCCGCGCGGGGTTCTCAGGTCCTGCCGTGCACAGGCTCCGGCGAGTCTGCGCTCCAGCGGCTTCCGTGGCGTTGCTTGCAACGGGGGAGGGTTGCCAGATCAAGACACGATCGTCACACCGCGTCCTCGAGGTTATGGGGTCGGGCCTGCAGGGCGGAGCAGCCTGGTGGAAGCGTATGGCGGGAGAAATCCTCAGCCAGGAGCCATTGGAGGGCTGAGGCGATACGATAGCAAGGTGAACCCTTCCGCTTGTCCCCGCCCTTTTGTCTACGCCGATCACCGCCTGACCTGCTCTGGCATGGACCTGGCCGAGCTTGCTGAAGAGTTTGGAACTCCGCTTTACGTCTACTCGGCGGACGCCATTCGAGAGCGCGTCGAGTTGCTGCAAAGGGAGTTCGCGGGCACGCCGCATACTCTTTGTTATGCGGTCAAGGCCAACTCTGCGCTGGCCGTTCTCAAAGTGCTGGCCGGTCTCGGCTGCGGCTTCGATATCGTCTCCGGAGGTGAGTTGGAGCGTGTACGCCGTTCGGCCCCGGCAGCGCTTCATGAGGTGGTCTTCGCCGGCGTGGGGAAGCAGGCCTGGGAGATCGATGCTGCACTGCAAAGCGACATCCTGATGTTCAACGTGGAGAGTGAGGCGGAGTTGGATGTGATCAGCCAGCGTGCCAGCCGGGCAGGTAAGTCGGCTCGGATAGCACTCCGCGTCAATCCAGACGTCTTTGCCGAGACTCATCCCTACATCTCCACAGGTCTGCGTGAGCATAAGTTCGGCATTGCCATTGAGCGCGCGCGCCACGCGTATCTTCGCGCCGCCAAACTTCCCGGCATCGAACCTGTCGGCGTAAGTGTCCACATCGGATCGCAGATCCGCTCCGTCGAGCCCTTCGCTCAGGCGCTGCAACGTGTTCGCAGCCTGGTGGAAGAGCTTCGCGCCGATGGACTTTCCATTCGCTATGTCGATGGCGGAGGCGGCTTCGGAATCGAGTACGGCAATCAAGCTTTTGATCCCGCGGCGAGCGCCGCTGCTTATGCTGCTGCGATCCGCTCGGTGCTGAACGGCTTGGGTGTTCACCTGCTGCTTGAGCCCGGCCGCTTCCTGGTGGCTCAGGCCGGCGCCCTGCTCACTCGTATCCTCTATACCAAGCAGAATGGCGCCAAGCACTTTGTGGTCGCGGATGCGGCGATGAACGACCTTATCCGCCCGGCTCTCTACCAGGCCCACCATGAGATTCTGCCCGTTCTGGGCGGGTTTCCAGAGAGCGAGCGCCCGCTGGTGACCGTGGATGTGGTGGGTCCGGTCTGCGAGAGCGGAGACTTCTTCGCCCGCGACCGCACTCTTCCCGAGCTCCGTTCCGGCGAACTGGCGGCGCTGCTGGACGCCGGCGCTTATGGGTTCTCCCTGGCCTCTCACTACAACACCCGAGTGAACCCCGCCGAAGTCCTGATCGATCATGGCCAGGCTCGTCTGATCCGCCGCCGCGAGACCCTCGAGGACCTGTTCGCCCCCGAAGTTGTATAGCACAGAGAGGTTCGGATCGGTTCGAAGGGCTGCCGGCGGCAGTGCTTGCAGGTCAGCCGGGACGAGCAGGCTGCATGCTACAATCGTTGTTGTCGATGACGCCCACAAGGTCTGGTTTGCGGCTTGTTTGGGGCGAATTTCATCTTTTGACACGATCTTCTGCGGCAGAGGTTTCATTCGATGTCCGGCCACTCAAAATGGGCGACAATCAAGCATAAGAAAGGCGCGCTGGACGCCAAGCGCGGTAAGATCTTCACTCGTCTGATCAAAGAGATTACCGTCGCGGCCAAGGCTGGAGGCGGCGACCCGGATGGCAATCCCCGGCTGCGGACCGCGATTGCCGCGGCTAAGGCGGAAAATATGCCCGCCGATAACATCAAGCGCGCCATCCAAAAGGGAACTGGAGAGCTGGAGGGCGCAAGTTACGAAGAGATCAACTTCGAGGGCTATGGTCCGGGCGGCGTCGCCATCCTTGTCGAGACTTTGACGGATAACCGCAATCGTGCGGTCTCGGAGATTCGGCACGCCTTCTCAAAGAACGGCGGAAACCTTGGCGAATCGGGCTCCGTGAGCTACATGTTCTCCAAGAGAGGTGTCATCGTGGTGGCAAAGTCCGCCTCGAATGAAGACAAACTGACTGAGATTGCCCTTGAGGCCGGCGCCGAAGATCTGGGTGATGAGGGCGATAACTGGGAGATTACCTGCTCGCCCAAGGATTATGAAGCAGTTCTCAGCGCGATCAAGGCCGCAGGAATCCCGACGGAGGTCGCCGAGGTGACCATGGTCCCTTCAACCTACACCAAGCTGGAGGGGGCCTCGGCCAGCGCCATGATGCGACTGCTGGAGGCTATCGAAGATCTGGACGACACGCAAAATGTCTACTCGAACTTTGACATGGATGAGGAATCCGTTCCTGCCTAGGGTGAGGAACGTTACAAGATCAGGAGATACGAAAGCCGCCACTGATTGGCGGTTTTCTATTGCAAGAAAGCCGGGAGAGGAAGATTGAGTTGAAGATGTTAAGAGTACCCGAATTTTGCTTTGGCGGGACGCGGTGGAACGCATCCGTAAAGCTGATGGCGATCGTTCTAGGCCTGGGAGGGTTCGCCAACCCGCTCCTTGCCCAGACTACCGTCCCTGCAGCCAAAGTCTTCTCTCCTGTAACGACTTTCGCCAACGCGAAACCGTGGGAGTTTGGAGGGCTCTTACAGGGAGGAGTTGGGTTGGAGCAGCGAACCAACTTCAACTTCATCCTCTTCGGAGGCCACCTTGGCAGAGTCCTTACGCCGCAGCTTGGGAGTGGACTCTTTCGCGGTAACTTCGAGTACGCCGTTGAGGTCTTTCCCTTTTGGCAGGCTCATACGCCGACCTTCCAGCGTTTGATGTGCTCCGGCATCAACACTGGATGCAGCGCGCCTTACACAGTCGGCGGAACGTTTACGGGCGTTAGTATCACGCCGATCATTCTGCGCTGGAACTTTACCCGGGGGCGGAGGATCATGCCCTGGGTGCAAGCGGCCGGAGGTTCCCTTTGGACCAATCACAAGTTCCCCGCGGTGGGTGATCTGAACCCGTCGGATCCAACCCAGACCGGACCTCATGCCGACACCAGCGTGTGGAACTTTACGCCCCAGGGAGGGATCGGTTTCCACTACTTTTTGAAGCCAAAGCGTTCGCTGGACTTCAGCGTGAACGGGGTTCATATCTCCAGCGCCAGCCTGGGCGACAAGAATCCCGGCGTGAACGTGAGCTTGCAGATGTCGATTGGCTACACATGGTGGAAGTAGAATAGGGACCGTCGAGAGATGGGACGAGAGGGTGAGCCAACTGTTGAACCGAAGTGCTGACCATGGAGCGGGAGCGGAGGCTGAATCAGCCGCTGCTGCTGTGAGTGAGACATCCAACGGGGCGAGTGACGCCATCGTAGAGTGCGTTCCGAACTTCTCCGAGGGGGCCGATCGGGCCAAGGTCACGGAGATCATGCGCGCCA
>JAJYZE010000108.1 GCA_021800195.1 Acidobacteriota bacterium | reverse complement strand
GGTCCTCGCCGAACTCGGCATCACCCAGGAAGAGATCGACAACTACAAGGGACCGATGGGAAGCGGATCGTCTGGACAGACCCGGCCAAGACCGACGTGCGCCGCATCGACCGCGACACCGCCTTGCATATTCTCTCCGCCCTCGACCGCTTCGCCCGTACCGGCGAGGGCGACGTGAAGGCCCTCCAGGGCCGCGACGAACTCCGCCTCCGCATTGCCGACTACCGCCTCTTCTTCGTCAACATCGACGACGCACTCGAAGTCCGCAGAGTCCTCCGCCGCAGAGAAGCCTACCGCTGACCTCGAACACCCACCGAACCAACCTCGATCACAGGCCGGACAGCGTCCGGCCTTGTTCGTCTTCCGTTCGATCTGGAGCACGCTACGGGCTGCGCTAAGCCGTCAGGCTTAGGGATGGTGTCTATGCTGCCACACCGCGCCGCTGGCTCTGGGACGCTGCCTGCGCCGGGATTCAGCCCTTACTTCCGAAGTGCCGCTCGAACAGTTCGCGCGACAGCCGCTCGCCCTCTTCTGTCAGCACCACAGACTTCGCCTTGCTCTTCGGATCGGAGATGTACCCCTTCTCATGCAGCCGCTCCAGCGAATCCCAGTCGTGACCCTTCCACGCGCGGCCATCGCCCGCTGGCGTCAGCCACAAGAGCGCCAGAACCATCTCGTCTACTTTGTCACGGTCGTACCCCATGCCCCCGGCTCCTGCTCGGATGCTACACCGGACCGTCGCTGCCGATGGCCGCGCGGATCGCGGCCCTGGTCCCGGTCATGGGAACATGAGGAAAATACACTTTTCTCATCGCTGCAAAACAGCCGCAGCGAGGACGGCGGTCAAGGGCGCGCCGTTCTCTGGCGCGTTCATCGCAGCGAAGCGCAGACCCTTGACGGCCACCGCGCCGCCCATCTCGTCTTTTTGAGTCGCGGGTTTTTGAGTCGCGGGGCCGGAGGCGATTTGGCCAGCCGCGCCGGCCGGCGCAGAAGGATGCCGCGCCCAGAAGCTCAATCTCCCTCAACCTCTTGCGCAGATCCGATCCGTCACTCCAGCCGACGGCTCATGAAGCCCGACGCTCCCGAGCCGCTTCCTCAAACTGCTCCCAATCCGCACTGTCTGCGAACGGCGCGCCAGCCTCAATTCTGACGATGGCGCCTTCGGTTACCGCAAAGATCTCGAGCCAATGGCCTTCGAGAAGTTCACGCACGGTCTCGCTGCGATGAATGGCCCGCTGGATATGCTCTTTTGGCGCATAGACCAGCACGCTGAGCCGCAGCGGAGCATGCCGCCAACGCTCTCCATCATGGATCGACTGCAACGCCAGGCCGGTGCGCAGATCCCCGGAGTTGCCCTCGAAGAGGCCCAGCGCGCCGCCGGCGACGTTGTGCAAAGTCTTGTTCCCTGCTCCGAACCGCAATGGATCCACCGTCGAAGCGAAGTACTGCATATTAATCCAGTGCGCGACCACCACGGGTCCGGCCAGGATCTGTTCCAGAACTGCGCCATCCCGGTCCTCATCAGCATCGTACTCATGCAGAAAGCAGCGGCCTTCCAGGTTCAGTTCGCGCGTACACCGGCGCGGACCGGCGAGAATCGCCGCGTTGTTCGCCAAGCCCCACTCGGGCCTGGTCTCCGCCCAGTTCATGGCGCGTTGCAAGGCCTGAGACGCCGCTCCGGCCGGCTCTGAGTGGCTGTCATCTCGGCCTTCCTGCGCCTTCCTCTCCAGCAGTACAAGCTCGGAGGCCGTAGCCAGTGTGTTCTGCAAAGACCGCTGCCGGCCGGGGTTGAGCCGGGCGAAGTCCTCCGCGTCGAGTTTCACCGTCTCCGTGGTCGTATTGTGCAGCGCGGCAGCCCAACGCATATCTTCCCGCAAGGGAACTCCTCTTCGCCTCAGTTCTGCGATCACCTCCGGATCGTTGAGCAGGTCGCGCATGACGCGGGCATTGTTCAAGCCACTCTGGCCGCAACATGCGCCGCAATTGAGCGCTGCGGCGGTGGGATTATTTCTGGTCTGGCTCGCATGGCCGACAAGGATGACCAGTCGAGCCGCCCCTCGATCCAGTCCGGTCACGCGCAGAAAGCGCTCTGCCAAACTCGCCTTCTCTTCTAGCGTGGCCTGAAGCTGAATTCGAACCACGGCATCGTCCTTGGCGCCCGGCAAGTCCATCTTCTTTTTGCGGCCTGGGGCAAAAGTGCTCTTCCATAGGTTCGCCGCGCGGCCCATCCCCAGAATCTCCACCATGCTGAAGCCGGAGACGGGCATCCGGGAGTACTCACCCGAAAGACGCTTGTTACGGACCCGTTTCATCGCCCTCTTTTTATCCTGCACCGGATCGCCCGTGGTTTGAATCGCAGTCATACCCGCTCGGAACAGCCCCGGCAAGTGTGGCAAGGCCGTCTCAGAGCCCAGCGAGCGATACTCCATCGGAACTCCGAAGAATCCCGCAAAACCAAGAGTCTGAAAAGAGGAGTCCAGGGATTCAATGGCTCTGCGCATCGGCTCGGAGCGGACATCGATGCAGAAGACCGCCTGTACGGCGGCCTCAGAGGTCTGCCGGACGGGCGGTTGTGAGAGCGTTTCAAACAGCCGTTGTTGATACGACAACTCTTCGGCGCGCAGCCAGACGGCAGCCATCCTGACCGCCTCCGGCTGCTTCGCGTTGATGGCTTCTTGCCATTGGATCTGCCACTCTGCCCAGACGGATCCCTCCGAACGGACCGCATCGTCCAGCAACAGCTCCCAGGCCACGCGAATGGCAAGCATGTTCAAGGTGTGCGCTGGATCGACTCCTCCTGCGAGCTTTGCCTGCCAGGCAAGATACGATCCATGGGAGGCCCATCCCGGCACGCGCAGGATCGCCACCGTGAAGAAGATCGGGACCTGGTCGGGCGAGAGCTGCAGGCGATGCACGGCCTCTTCCAGCACGCCCAGCGGTTCGCGGGGCAGTCTGCGGCAGCGCTCCCGCAATCCGTGCTCGCGCATCAGAAATTCACTGCCCCGATCCTCTTCCAACATCTCCAGCCAATAGCCATAGAGCCCTACATTTTCCGCGATGGGCCACTCCGCCTGGAAGCGATCGAAGTAGCTTGCGCAGCACTGGCTGATCTGAGTAAGAATGTGTTCTCGCCAGCTATAGGCATGCGTCAGCTCGCGTCGCGCGTCCAGCCTGTCGGAGAGCAAAGGAACCGTTCGCAGCGTGGGCGGCGCCGTATCTAGAAAGCGGATCAGCTCTTCCAATGTGCAGCACAGCTCTGACTCCGCAAGAGCCGCGGCAAGGCCGGCCTTGGAAATCTCGCCAGCGGCAAACCGCTCCCGGTAATACTCCTGGGGCATCGTCATGCGTGAACCGGCAAGATGCGCGAGTTCTTGCATGGTCTGCGCGAAGGATCTGCTTCGGAATCCCCAATAGGGATTCACGGCAATGGCCCTGTCCAGCGGCCAGAAGGGCGCAACCAGGTCACAGGAGGCCTGAGCCACGGAGGCGATGTCGAAGCGTTTGCTGATGTCGTTGCAACCTGTGGTGATCACGCGTACTCCCCATGAGTCGAAGTTTTGGAAGGCGAGTCTGAAGAGCTTTCGCCGATCTTGATCGGCCAAAGCGCGAGCACATAACGAGTGAAGATCTCATCCAGGTAGAAACCATGGAACACCCATATGCGCAGGCGAGAGATTCGCCGAGCATCGCAGGCCCGCACAGCGATCTGGACCGAATAGAGCAGCGCCATGCCTGTGGCGAAGAGAGCCGAGACCATCCAGGGCCGGTTCGTCTCTGCCCCAACCATCGCGCCGGCGCACAGATGCAGCCCATAGTAAAGAGCCAGCAGAGATAGGAGGCGCGCCAGGGCTGATCCCAAAGATCCATCCTCCTCCAGGCCCGTCGCCAGTAGCGGAGCAACTCCCAAAGCCAGCACCACCAGCGCAACGGGTTCTATAGCGTAGGCTGTTCCGGCCAGCAGAGCATGAGCGCCCCAGAAGGTTGGCGCAAGAATCAATACCGGCAGGACACGCGGCCAGACGCGGGCGTGGCGGAGAACGCGAAGCTCCCCCAGTGAAACGTCCTCGCCGTAAGCCTGCACAACGTTCCCTGAGCTGAGGAAGAGATACGACTTATAGAGGGAGTGACCGATCAGATGAAGCAATGCCAGGCCGTACAATCCGGCCCCGCACTCCGCCAGTAGAAATCCCATCTGTGCGCAGGTGGACCAGGCCAGGCGGACCTTGATGCTTACGCGGGTCAGCATGACGACTCCGGCGATCACGAACGTAGTGACTCCCGACGCTGTCAGCAACAGCTGGGCGCACGGCTCGGCATCCAGAAAGGGATGCAGGCGAAGCAGAAGAACTCCGCCTAGATTGACGATGCCCGCATGCAGCAGCGCGGATACCGGCGTGGGAGCCTCCATCACCTGGATAAGCCAGCCGTGCAAAGGCAGTTGAGCAGACTTCAGAATCACGGCTAGAGATAGACACAGCGAAAACACTAGCACCGGCAAACGATGCCGAGGTTCCGTCAAGACCTTCTGGTTCAGGGCGGCGATGTTCAGCGTGCCAAAGCTGCGGTAAAGAAGAGCTGTGCCTGCCAGAAGAATCGCCTCGGCGGTGCGGCTGACCAGAAACTTCTTGTGCGCCGCCATCCTGGCGGCTCGCCGGTCAGGATAGTACAACAGCAGCGCGTTCAGCGCCACGCTGCTGAGAATCCAGGCGAGCAGAAGAAGATCAAGACGCGGGGCGATCATCACGGCGGAGGAGAAGCCGAAAGTCGCCATAAGGGCGCTCAGGAATCGCTGCTGCCGATGCTCTCCGCGGAGGTAACTCTGCGAGTAGCGGGTGATCACAACCGCCAGGAAACTGATGAGGACAAGCATGCAATGCCCCGGCAGATCCGTCGCCAGCTGCGGAACGCCATCCTCCAGTGAGACAAGGCTCGCCATGGAAAAGATCAATGCGGCCCAGGTGGCAAGAACAGCCCTCTTCCATGGCGCGCGCGCATGAGACCGTCCGGGAACGGCGGCCAGCAAATAGCAGCATCCGGGCAGCCACAGGGAAACATCGTTGAAGGAAAAACTCACCATACCCACATGCTTCCGCATGCATGTGGATTTGTAAAATATATAATAGTGTAGAAATCGTTCTATATTCTAAAACTATGCGTCACTTGAATCTTCACCATCTGCGCTACTTCTGGCTGGTCGCCCGCTCTGGCAACCTCACCCAGGCGGCCAGGCAGCTCAACCTCTCTCAATCCTCCCTGTCGATCCAGATACGGCAGCTTGAGGACTCACTGGGAACGGATCTGTTTGATCGCGGCAACCGCCGGCTTGATCTCACGCCGTTCGGGGCGATGGTCCTGCACTATGCGCAAGAGATCTTCGAACTCAGTGAAGAGCTTGTCCGCGCTGTCGATGGGGAGGCCAGCCGCTCCAGGATGCGCTTCCGCATCGGTTCGGTCAGCACGCTCTCGCGCAACTTTCAGGAGCATTTTCTGCAACCGCTCATGGCCGAGCCGGACTTGCATCTGGTCGTTGAATCCGGCGGCATGGAGGAGCTTCTGAACAGGCTGCAATCCTTCCAGCTCGATCTTGTGCTTAGCAATCGGCCCATCGGCTCTCAGGGCGAATCGGACTGGCGCTGTCAGCAGTTGGCGCGGCAGCGGGTCAGCCTGGTGGGTAGGCCTGACCCGAGTCTTTCTCTCCTGCGATTTCCCAAAGACCTTGCGCATCTCCGCTTGTTGCTGCCAGGGCGGAACAGTGACATTCGCACCCAGCTTGATGCGCTCTTTGATCGCTGGGAGATTGAGCCCAACATCGTTGCCGAGGTGGATGACATGTCCATGCTGCGGCTGCTGGCGAGGGACGGATTGGGTGTCGCCGCCGTCCCTCGCGTTGTGGTCAAGGATGAGCTGAAGGAACGGAAACTGATGGTGCTACACGATTTTCGCGAGATCTTTGAAAACTTCTATGCCATCAGCGTAAAAAGGCTGCGCAAGAACTCCACCTGGACCAGGCTTTTGCGAAGAGCCGCGCAGAAGCAGCCATTGCCGGTTTGAATCGGCGAGCCACGTCGAATCCTTTGCTCCGGGGACCCGCGTGTTTCGGGGACCTGCGCCGCCTTATGCTTGCGCTTCGGCCGGGCGCGGCGTTCACCCTCGCCAATCGGGCCGGAGCCGTGACGCACGGTCGCAACATCCCCCGGACCATCGCATCCGCGGTTTTCCTCCAGGATTTCTCCTGATTACGCCTCCAGGGTGGAATCGGGCTGTTGTTCCGGGACTGCGGCTATCCCCTCCATTCGCTTCGCGCGCACTGTGGCCACAAGTCCCAGTCCATTGGTCAGTAGAATCAGTGCGAAGGTAAGCGACGGAAAGAACCTCAATTCCCGCGGTTCGGCCTGAATGGCCTCCAGGACCAGCACCGCCGTAATCAACCCGCGCGGCATGAGCGTTGTCGCCAACTCCAGCTCCTGCCGGTTCGGGCCGCGCCAGAAGATGCGGCTCACCTGCACCGCGATCACCCGAGCGGCCAAAAGGACCAGCAAGATGCCGACGCTGGGCAAAAGTTGCTGCGTCAATCCACGAAACTGAATCATGGCTCCCAGGAGAACAAAGAAAAAGCTTCTTACTAGAAACGCCAGCTCGGAGTGGAAGGAAAGAATTCTGCTGCCCTCATCCTCGGCATCGAACCCCATCTCCAACTCGCGCAAGAAGCTTTCAGGCCCCAGCAGATTGGCCAGCGTTGCGCCAAACACCATCACCGCGAACAGATCGCTGCCGTCCACCGCATGGGTGCTGGAGAACACAATCAGCACCACTCCAAAGGTCAATGCCTGCCAGAACCTGTGGTTGGAGATCCTGGGTAGAGCGCGCGCCCAGACAACGCCCGCTCCCACTCCGATCACAAGTGCCAGCAGAAAGTGAAAGAAGGACTGGATCATCATCCCGCCCAGGATCACATCTCCGCTGGTCCGGCTGGTAACCCCATCGGTAACCAGACTGATCAGTACACCCAACACCAGCGCCCCAAGCCCATCGCCAAATGCGGACTCGATCACCAGGGTCGTCTTCAGGTCGGGCCGCAGACTCATCTGCTCCAGCATAGGCAGCACAATCGCCCCACTCATGCAGCCCAGCGCCGCGCCCGCCAGCAAGGAGGCCATGCGGCTCATATGCAGAAAGTTCATGCAGAAAAGATGAATGCCCTCCATGGTTAGCGCATAGCTCAGCACCGCCAGCAACGTGCCGGCGAGAAACTGCTTGCGCGCGCGCCGGATATCCAGCTCCAACCCCGCCGCAAACAGAATCAGAATCAGCGCCAGGGTGCCCACGCCGCGTGTGACGTCAGGAAAGCGCACCGCATCGATCCAGTGCAGCCCCGGCCCCAGGACGATACCGCACAGCAGCAACACCACCACGTCCGGGACCCGCGTGCGATGCGCAAAGCGATTGGCTAGATACGCCAACACCAGCAGCCCGCCCAGCAACCCCCAGAAATTCGCCAGCCCTATAGACATCCGACAGTTTGCACCTTTGACCGCGGAATCAGCAGATACGGACGCTCCGCATCCCGCTTTCGACAGAGTTTTGGATGTAGCGAATCCATCACCCCAGCAGGTTTCCCCATGGAATTCCATCTTCCTCCATCGGGGTGCCCGGCTGCTCGCTTTTTTGAGATGCGGAAGTAGCGCTTTCCGCAACTTGCGGTTGCCCAAGAGCAGGGGTAAGGCAGACTATCTCCCCCTGCGCGCTCACCGCCGCGAGTCAGACTCCTCGCTTGGCTTCTGGGGGACAGGGAAGGGATTGCGCTCGTCAAACTGGAGCTGATGCCAATAAGGATAGGCCAGTGGAACGGCGCTGGCTGCATCCAGCCGCGCGATTTGTTCCGCGCTCAGGTTCCACCCGGTGGAGGCAAGGTTGGTGCGCAGTTGCTCTTCATGGCGTGCTCCGATGACCAACGTGCTCACCGTCGGGCGCTGCAGCAGCCAGTTCAGCGCCAGTTGGGGAGCGGTCTTGCCCGTCTCCCTTGCCAGTTCATCCAACGCGTCCACCACCCTGTACACCAGCTCCCAACTTGGCTGGGGGCCGGCATCCAGCACCATCTTGCTCTGTAGCCGCGAGTCGGCGGGCAGCTTTTGCCCGCGCCGGATCTTGCCCGTCAGGCGTCCCCACCCTAGCGGGCTCCAGACCAGCGCGCCCACCCCCTGGTCCTGCGCCAAAGGCATCAGCTCCCATTCGTAATCGCGGCCCACCAGCGAGTAGTACACCTGGTGACCAACGTAGCGAGTCCACCCATAGCGCTCAGAGGCAGAGAGCGACTTCATCAGGTGCCAGCCGGAGAAGTTGGAGCAGGCGATGTAGCGCACTTTGCCGTCCCGCACCATCTTGTCCAGCGTGCTCAACGTCTCCTCCACTGGCGTCGTGGCGTCGAACGCGTGCATGTGATAGACGTCGATGTACTCCGT
>JAJYZE010000107.1 GCA_021800195.1 Acidobacteriota bacterium | reverse complement strand
CCAGATTCCGGTCCAGATGCGGGGCTCGCGAAGAATTCGAATCCGGTTCGGCGTCTCGACAGGCCACGGAGGGCGCTACCGCCAGGATCGCCCGCAAGAGCCATGGAAGGCGCCGGGCCCGCGCGTCCGTTGCAGCTGATGATGCCTGCGTCCTCGGCCTGCACATGGCCTGGCCTGCACATCCCCATGAGGAAGTTGTACTCTGCAATCTGTGCCTTACCCTTCCAACCGCCGTGCAGGAAGACCTTCAGGGAAGGTTCTGGGCGAACGAGAGATTATCGAACGCATCCGGAAACGCCTCGGGAAAACCCTCCGGAAACGCCTCGGGAAATCTGCTGGCCAAAATCCGCCTGCTTCCATCTCCGCGTGGCGGCAGATCGCCGTCGGCATTGGTGACGATTGCGCCATTCTGAGAAGCCCTTCGGGTCAAGGGGACCAGGAGCTCCTGGTCACCACGGACTTCTGCCTGGAGGGCCGGCACTTTCGCCGCGACTGGCACAGCGCCGCCTCTGTTGGACACCGCACCCTCGCGCGCGGACTCAGCGACCTGGCCGCAATGGGAGCCAAGCCGCTGGCCGCCTTCCTCTCGCTCGCGCTGCCGCGCTCGGCGGCCAGGGATCCGCGCTGGCTGGACGGCTTTCTGGACGGCCTGCTCGCGCTCGCCGGCCGCTTCCAGGTTCCGCTGGCCGGCGGGGACACCTCGGAGTCGCCCTGCGACCAGATTCTGGCCGACATCATCCTGCTCGGCACTGCGCCTGCCGGGCTCGCCCTGCGCCGTTCCGGCTCCTCCGGCGGAGTTCCTCCTCCGCGCGGCGGACAGGTCCGGCCCGGCGATCGGCTCTACTGCACGGGCGCTCTGGGGGGAGCAGCCGCGGAGCTGGCGGCGCTGGAGGCTGCGCCAACCCGCTTTCGCCGCGCGCTACCCGACGGAACCCATCCGCACCTGTTTCCCGAACCGCGCCTGGCCGTAGGGCAGGCTCTGCTGCGCCGGAGGATGGCCACCGCCTGCATTGACGCCAGCGACGGCCTCTCGACCGACCTTGCCCACCTTTGCACCGCCTCCGGCGTGGCCGCCGAGGTCGATCTGGACCAGCTTCCGATGCATCCCCTGGCGGCCGCGCTCGATCAGCGCGCCCAGATCCAGGCCCTGCTGCACGGCGGCGAAGACTACGAACTGCTCTTCACCGCCGCGCCCTCCATCAAGGTTCCACGCTCGATCGCAGGCGTTCCTGTTCATCGCATTGGACGCATGGTTCCGGCACAGAAGAATCGGCCCCAGATGACCATCTGCATGGGAGAGGAGCGCTTTGAGCTTCAACCCCACGGCTGGGAGCATCTACGATGAGTTGGCCTGGAAACGACCCCGCCAACCCGGCCGGAGATCCGGTTCCGATCTCGGCGGACAAGGCTTTTGCCCAGAGTTGGCGCGCGCGTATCCTCGCCACGCCACCGATGATCCTTCCCGCGCGTCAGTACGTCTATCCGCGCTCGATTCCTGGAGAAGGAGACGCGCTGGGCCGCGGAGCCCTGCTGCTGGAGGTGACGCCGCTGGGAATCGAACCGCCCCACCCCGGCAGCTTCCTGGCCACCTGCGCCCTTGGCTTCCAGAGCCCTGCGCTGCCCAGCGGAATCTTCGCCTGCCCTCGCCCGACGGACCTGCTCGCATTGGCCGGAGGCTACGCCTACCTCATCGACACCCGCGCGCCGGAGCACTGCCTACACCTTCCCCTGCGCCCGGTGACGCAAGCGCTCGCCGCACCCGCCGACGGCCTGATGCTGCTCGCCGGCTTTCATCACGTCCTGGCGCTGGACGCGGGCGGCGTCCGCTGGCAGAGCGCCCGGCTGAGCTGGGAGGGTGTGACCATGACCGCGGTGCGCGACGGAGCCCTGAGCGGCATGGGATGGAACCTGCACACCGATCGCGAGGTCCCCTTCCGCGTCGACCTGCTGACCGGAGCGCATCAAGGCGGCGGCTTCACGGACTGAACCCTCCGCTGCCTGACAGAGCAGCCTGAGAACAGCAGCCCCCGCCTCTCACCCATCCTCAGCATCCAGAACTCCACCGCTCAGCCACCGCAACCATGGACACCCACCTCTCACCCAATCTCAGCATCCAAAACTCCATCCCTCTTGCGCCGCAGTGAACTCCGGTCCTCACCCTCCGCAGTGGGTGCCCCACATCTCGGCTTTTGTGAGATGTGGGTTTGCAGGATGCCTCCCCGACACACACACCGGCGTCCCCACCAGCTTCCCTGCGGCACAACTGGAGCTGTCAACGTCACCGTTGCAAGCCGCGCCACAGCTTGGTCCTACCGTTTGACCCTGTCGCTGCCCGTCTCGCGAACTCGATAAAAACTGAGCGCCGCGTCACCCTGCTCCAGCACCCGAACCCGTTGCAGCGCCGCGTAGCTCTCCGCCGTCGGACACTTGCGCGCGTGCTCGGCCACCACCAGAGCCCCGGGGGAGAGAATCGCGGCGGACACCTTCCCCGCCGCTGGCTGCGCAGACCCATCCGGCTGCGCAGCCAGCGCCTGCAGCGTCTCTTCATAGGCCGCGGCCATCTCGTAGGGAGGGTCGAGAAAGACGAAATCCACCGTCTGCCCCTTGGCTGCGAGCTCGCACAGCAGCCGGGCCGCGCCGCGATCCTCCACGGCGAAGCCTGCGGCGATCTTGAGCTGAGCAAGATTGGCGCGGATCGCCGCCAGCGCCGGCCGCGCATCCTCTGCAAACCAGACAAACTGCGCTCCGCGGCTGATGGCCTCAATCCCCACCGCGCCGGAGCCGGCATAAAGGTCGACGAAGCGCGAACCCGCCAGCGCCGGTCCCAGGCCGCCCATCTCCAGCACGTTGAACAGGGCCTGGCGCAGACGGTCGCTGGTGGGCCGCGTCAAGACGCCGCGCGGAGCCTGCAAGAGCCGGGATCGGAACTCTCCGGCAATCACCCTCATTGTCTTCGCCTTTGGCTCGGCACTCTTCCTCTTCTCCAGCTTTCTGCGTTGGCAGCCCTGCCCGCAGGGAGCGGCTCGGCCGCTGCTCCGGGCTCTACGCCTCTCTTGTCTACAATAGAATCATGCTTCGCTCTTCCATTCCGGTGGGCAGATTCATGGGCGTGGATCTGCGCATCCACGTCTCCTTTCTGCTGCTGCTGCTGATCTCCATGGGTTTCTCCCTGATCGACAATGGCAGCGTGGGCCGCGGAGTGGCGCTGTGGCTGACCATGTGCTCGGCGGTGCTGGTCCGCGAGATGGCGCGGGCCCTGGCCGCGATGTACAACGGCCTGCGTCTGCGCGCCCTGTTGCTTCTGCCCATCGGGGGCCTGATGGCCTTCACCGCTTCGGCGCAGGATCCCAACCAGGAGGTGAGCAGCCGCCTGCTGATGTTCGCCGGCCCGGTGGCGAACTTCGCCGTCGGCCTGCTGATTTTGGGCACCAGCTGCGGCCTGGAGCCGCACGTTTCGCTCATCGCACAACCCTGGATCTCCACCGCTCACCTTCTGCGCAGCCTGGTATGGATGCAGATCATCCTGGGCATGGTGAGCTTGCTGCCCATGCCGGTGCGGCCCGCCGTGGTGAGCAAAGCCGAGTCTCCGGCTGATGCACAAGCAGGAAACGGCCGTTCGCGCTCCGGAGCTGGAAGCCTTTTCCCTTTTCCATCCTTCGGACTGGGGGCCGGACTGGCTCTGGCCATGATCGTCACCGGATTTCTGCTGATGAATCTCTGGCTGATCATCCTGGGCGGCTTCATGATGCTGGGGGCCCAGCTCTCCAGTTCCCATACTCTCTCCAGCGCTGATGCGGACACCATCCTGGTCCGGGAGGTGATGCTCACCGAGTACACCGTGCTCTCCGGTTCGGATACGCTGCAGACCGCGCTTGACAGCTCCATCCATAGCTCGCAGGACGTCTTCCCGGTAGTTCGCGGCGATCGCCTGGTGGGCTCGGTAGCGCGCCAGACGCTGGCGGCGCGCCTGATCTCGCAAGGAGACAGCTACCTGCAGGGCATCATGACCCGCAGCCTGCAACTGGCCAGCCCCGGCGACAAGCTCTCCGAGGCGCTGCGCCGGGCCTCCCTGTTCGGCGCCGGCGAGATCATTCCCGTAGTAGAGGACGGCGCGATGATCGGCATTCTGACCCCGCAGAGCCTCTCCCGCGCGGTGCAGCAGGTCAAACTCATGCGCCCAGCCGCAACCAGGCCCCGTTAGGAGCCGGGAACACAGCCTGCCAACGCACCAGGCAGGGCAAGGCAAGCTGCCTGTCCGCAGGCGCGACCCCAGGGGAACGCCTGGAGGCTTGGCAGACAGAGCTCAGCTCTTCAACGGGCGCTCAGGCAGGGAGGGAGAAGATAAGCCGTGTCCAACGATCGCCAAAGACCGCAGCCCGTGCCATCTTCTGCGGCCTTGGCGACAAAATCTTCGCCGTGCTCCCTGTCCCCTGGGCTGTATCTGGTGGCCACGCCCATTGGCAATCTGGAGGACATCACGTTGCGCGCCCTACGCGTGCTGGGCGCAGTGGACCGGATCGCCTGCGAAGACACCCGACAAACGGCCAAGCTGCTGGGCCACTTCGGCATCCAAAAGCCCACCGTGAGCTATCACACTCACAATGAAAGCGCGCGCGCTCAGGAACTTCTGGCACAGCTCGAGGCCGGAGGGCGGATCGCCGTGGTCTCCGATGCGGGCACGCCTGGCATCAGCGATCCCGGCGCCACCCTCGCGCAGGAGGCAATCCGCGCCGGGATACCGGTCTACCCGGTACCAGGAGCCAATGCCGCCCTCAGCGCGCTCATCGCCAGCGGACTACCTGCCGAAGCCTTCACCTTCCATGGCTTTCTTCCCTCACGGCAGGGAGAGCGCCGGTCCAGGTTAGAAGCCCTGCGCGGCAGCATCCAGGAGGGGGCTTCCATGACGCATCTGTTTTACGAGACCCCTCATCGGGTGCTGGAGGCTGTCGAGGACATTGTTGCGATCTTCGGCCCCGCGCAGCGGATCGCGCTAGCCCGCGAGCTGACCAAGGTGCACGAGGAGATGCTGCGTGGCAGCGCGGCCGCAGTCCTGGCCGAGTTGAGCGCTCGGGCGTCGATCCGGGGAGAGATGGTTCTGCTGATCGATGGTAGCAAGACCTCATCGGGATGGAACAGGTCGGCTCAGCCGGAGACAGCAACCGCGCCGTCCCCTTCTGTAGCCGAGGAGGTCGCCAGCCTGAGGCGTTCCGAGTCCTTGTCCGAGAAGGAAGCTCTCAAGCGCGTAGCCAGGTCCAGGGGCATCAGCAAGAGCGAAGCTTACCGCGAGCTGCAGCGCGGGCACGCAGGACGGCGTTAGAAAAGAAGCCGAAGATCTCCCGCAGGAAACATGCCGCCAAACCACCACTGAGGCCATGGTCAGAATGCCTGGGAGACGGCAGAAAGCAGATGGAAGGCCACGGCAGCACGCTGAGAGTGTCTGGGTTGCGAAGAAGACCAGTGCTCGCGGACCCTTGGTCGGGATTCCGGCCGATCCGCTCCCGCTCGTCTACCTGCCCTTCAACCGATCGTACTCATAGCGGTCGCTGGTGGTTCCCAGCGCCTGGTTGTAAAGCACAATGGACCCGGCCGCCGCTTTCATCTGCTCGCGAAAATCGTGCAGGGCGTGCAACTGATCCGCCGTGGCCGGAATCTCCAGTCCACTGGTCTTGAAGAATTTTTGATATCCGCGGTCCACCAGCCGCGCTATCTCTCCTCCCAGCACCCAGCCGGGAGGGGTGAGCAGGCGAACCGACGCATCCTTTTCCGTGCTCGGCGCAATCTCCGCGGCGCACCCATTCCGGCTCACCCGGTAGGCCCCTTTAATCCTGTTTGCACCCTCTGATGCCTGCGAAACATCAAATCGCTCACCACCCAGCGTGGCCAGAACTTCGTCAAACGTTGGGACCGTCTTCATCTTCGCCATGGTCGTTCTCACCACCCTCTTCGCGCTGCCGACGGGCCCTGCAGGCCGACGGCGGGGCTTGCTTAACTCTCGCACATCCGTGCGCCGGGATTCAACGCGCCCCCAGGCCACGCCTACAGGCTCCACGCCCATCGTCTCGCCGGAACCGGACAACCATGCGTCGCCCATGGAGTGCGGGCACAGCCTCTGCCAGGATTCATGAACGCCCACCCTTCACCACCGCTCGGTATCAGCCTGCTGGAACGCATCGGGAACACACCCCTGTTGCGCCTGGACCGGATCACCGAGGCGTTGAACACCCAGCGCCCAGGCAGCATCCAGTTGCTGGGCAAGGTCGAGTGGGTCAACCCGGGCGGCAGCATCAAGGACCGCGCCGCCTCCTCCATCGTCCGTGCCGCCATCCGCGAGGGCCAGCTCACCCCGGGCCAGCCGAGCAGATCCCTGCTGGACGCCACCAGCGGCAACACCGGGATCGCCTACGCCATGCTGGGCTCGGCGCTGGGCTTCTCGGTGACGCTCTGCATGCCTGCCAACGTCTCCGCAGAGCGCAAGAACATCCTGGCCGCCTACGGGGCGGAGATCCTCTGGACAGACCCGGCCGACGGCTCCGACGGGGCCATCCGCAGAGCGCGTCAACTCGCCGCCGAGCAGCCGCACCGCTACTTCTACGCCGACCAGTACGGCAACCGCAATAACTGGCTGGCCCACTACCACGGCACCGCCGAGGAGATCTGGCGCCAGACCCAGGGCCGCATCACTCACTTCGTCGCGGGCCTGGGCACCTCCGGCACCTTTGTGGGCACCACCCGCCGCTTGCATGAGCTGAACCCCGGCATCCAGTGCATCTCCATGCAGCCGGACTCGCCCTTCAACGGCTTTGAGGGGCTCAAGCACATGGCCACCGCCATCATCCCGCCGATCTACGATCCCACCCTTGCGGACCGCAACGTGGAGATGCCCACCGAACGCGCCTACGGCATGGCCAAGCGCCTGGGCAGGATGCAGGGCCTGCTGGTGGGCGTCTCCGCCGCCGGAGCCGTCGCCACCGCGCTCGACATCGCGGAAGAGGAGGCGCACGCCGGCCGCGATGCGGTGATCGTCACCATCCTCTGCGACTCCGCCGACAAATACCTCAGCGAGCGCTTCTGGACCGAGCACCGAGAAGGCCTAGAAACTGGTTGAGATAGACACGCGGCTGAGGCGATTCACGGGTAGCGTCCAGACTTCTCCGCGCATTTGGTGTTTCAGGTGACGTACGAAGGTTGTTGGGTTGAGTTTATTTGGCGCCGGGCTCCATGGGGACCTGTGGCAATCGCGGGTCAGGCGTATCCTTTCTTCCGTCGCGCCATCCTTCCCTCCTTGAACTTCAGCCTCTCTCATAGAAACCAGTTCAAAACACTCCGGGCACTCCACAATCCGGATTGCAGATCCGTCCGATCTTTTTTGCAAGAACATGCAACGGTGCAACACTCACATATCCTCCGCAGCAATCAATGATATTTTCAACAGATCAACAAGTCCCTGAAGATGAAACAGGCCATACTTGCCGAAGATATGTCTTGATCGCGTATGCTGGAAAACAATCACACAGCCTGACAAGAATCGGACACAGCTTCACCTTCCACGTCTCGTTATAGCTTCACAGCTCCATTGCTTCACAACTCCACACCGGGTCCAAATGGGGCCAATGCCACCGTGATATACGAATTGAATATCTGGTCTTTATGCTCCTGCGCGAACTTCCACATGCGCTGAAGCATCTCGCGCCGCACCTCCGCCAGATGAAGAGGAAGCGGTGGCCATGCAACATCGCTGCCGTTACTATAACCCTTTCCTTGCTCTACGATGGCACGCGACTGCTGCACGTCAGGAAATGCAAGATTCACCATTTCATGGGGATCTTTTTTCAGATCATAAAGCTCGTCATAGTCGAATCCGTTATAGACGTATTTGTACTCCTTGGTCACGACGATCCGCTGCGTGTAGTAAAGCTCCACACCATTGAGCTGGTTGAATATTGCATCTCGCCAATCGGTCGGGTTTTCCCCACGAAGCCACGGCAGCAGACTTTTGCCAGACATCTTGAACTCCGATGAGGGTATTCCTGCTGCTTCTAGGAAGGTCGGCGCAAAATCTGTCGTAGAGACAAATGCATCCACCCGACGCCCCGGGTTGGCAATTCCCTTTGGCCAGCGGATTACACACGGGATGTTATACGCTTCGCGAAAGCTCGGAACACCTTTCGCCCAAAGTCCATGCGCACCCGCGTAATCACCGTGATCAGAAACATAGACCACTAACGTATTCTCCGCCTGGCCGCTCTGTTCCAGCGCTTCAAGTAACCGGCCAAACAAGGTATCCTGCATCGTTGCGAGAGCCCAGTAGTGCGCAATACTCCTTCGTATCTCGTCGTCACTCAACTGAGCCCAGTACTGATAGCGCATACGTTGATAGATGCGCGGCTTGTCCGCTAGCGTGTCGCGGAAATTGGGCGGAAGTTCAATGGACTTTGGATCATACATATCCATAAAGTGCTTGGGCACATCGTAAAGATCATGCGATCCATCGTTGGACACCATCAGTGCCCATGGGTGTTCACCTTGA
>JAJYZE010000002.1 GCA_021800195.1 Acidobacteriota bacterium | reverse complement strand
CAGAGAGGCTGCTCTTACATTCCTCATGTGGTGGCAGTACAGCAGGGCGGCTCGGTCGAGTTTGTCAACTCTGACGCCACGGTCCACAACATTACCACCGTTCCCACCCAGGCGGGCAACCCCTCCGCAAATTTCTCCGAGCTAGCCAACTCCGCGCCTCGCACAGAGACCTTCAAAACGCCCGAGGTCATGATCCCGGTCCGCTGCAGCTACCACCCATGGATGAGCGCCTTCATCAACGTAGCCCCAAACCCATGGTTTGACGTCACCGGCTCCGACGGGGCCTTCCACATCACGGACCTTCCCGAAGGTAGGTATACTCTGGCGGCAGTGCAGGAAAAGCTGGGGGAACAGGACGTCCAGATTACGGTCACGCGAGGAGCCGTCAGCACAGCCAACTTTAACTTCTCCGCCAGGTAAGCCCAGCTCCATAAGTCGATCAAGCGCCGCTTCGCTTCGGTCGAAGAGAATTCGGGTCTCGTTCTTGCAGTTCGAAAATTCGTCTGCGCGGCACAGCCTGCGTCTGACGCTCCGGAGCTATTTCTTCCATGACCATCCATCTGAACCTCGCGACGCACGCCATTCCTCTCTGGTTTCTGATTCTTTCTCTGTTTCTACCGCGCATCTGCATCGCCGTTGCATGGATGCAACATGACATGGCGCGCTACATTCCATCCGTGGTGGGCGTCATCCCGGTGATCGTTATGCTACTGGTCCCGCGTCTGCTCATCCTGTTCTGGATCTATGCGGATCAAGGCATCAGCCTCTGGTTCTTGATTCACGCAGTCGCTTTGGTCTGCGCCTGGGGCGGTGGCGGCTCCCAGGCTTACACCCGGCACCGGGTCAATTACACCGAGTGAGATGCAGGCGCTCAGGGTGTCTCCCGGTAGCCCTGCCCGGACCTGGCTCCATCGCGGCCAGCTAGACCTCTGTCTGCAGGGAAGGCTCGCATCCCGAGCCAGCCGGAGAACCCGCGCCCGGCCGAGCCGTACCTTCTATCCCAGCCTTGACCTCGCACTGTTCCGGTTCTGTTATCTTCCACTGCCCGGTCTTGTTATTCTTGAGAGATGGAACGAAGAGACGTCGGAATTCTTGGCGCTACCGGCATGGTGGGGCAGCGCTTCATCCAGCTTCTGGAGAATCATCCCTGGTTTCATATCGCATGGCTGGCAGCCAGCGACCGCAGCGCCGGCAAGACCTATGGCGAGGCCTGCGCCTGGCGTCTGGATACCCCGCTGCCGCAACGAATCGCCAACATGGTCCTGCAGCCCAACACTCCTTCGACCGCAGGTCCTGGTCTTCCTCGCATTCTCTTCTCCTCGGTAGACGCCCCTGTCGCGCGAGAACTGGAGCCGCTCTTTGCCGCCGCCGGCTGCGCCGTCATCTCCAACTCCTCTGCCTTCCGCATGGCTTCCGACGTACCGCTCGTCGTTCCCGAGGTCAATCTGGGGCACCTGGCCATTCTTGAGCAGCAACCTACTCGCCGGAGGTCAAAGGACCAAACAAACGGCGGGCCTTCGGGCGGCTACATCGTCACCAATCCGAACTGCAGCGCCATCGGTCTGGTGCTTCCCCTGGCTCCCTTGGAGGCTCACTTCGGCATCGAAAAGCTTTTTGTCTCCACCATGCAAGCCGTCAGCGGCGCGGGCTACCCCGGCGTGCCCTCGCTGGATATCCTCGCCAATGTCATTCCGTATATCAAGAATGAGGAGGAGAAGCTACAGGAGGAGGTGGCCAAGCTGCTCGGTTCGGCAACCAGCTCAGGCTTCCAACCCGCGCCCATCACGGTCTCTGCGCACTGCAACCGTGTCCCCGTGTTGGAGGGCCACACCGAGTGCGTCAGCATCAAGCTGCGGAAGCCTGCTACCCGGGAGCAGATTCTAGAGGCCTGGCGGGAGTTTCAGCCGCTCAGCGGCAAAGGATTCAATGGGCTTCATCTTCCTTCCGCTCCTCTCTTCCCGGTCGAATACGCCCCTGAAGACGCCCGCCCGCAGCCGCGCCTGGACCTGATGCGAGGCAACGGTATGACCGCTACGGTCGGCCGTCTCCGCCCCTGCAACCTGTTTGATTGGAAGTTCACCCTGTTCTCGCACAACACCATACGCGGCGCCGCCGGCGCCGCCGTTCTCAACGCCGAGATTCTGGCCGTCCTGGGCAAGTTCGATTTTCGCGATTTTCCCCCTGTCGGATCTGGAAATGCCTCCGCGGAGCTGATATCCGTATGAGCCTCGACGCCTTTTCTGCAGACCGCCGCTGCTCGACGCCGAGCTGTGCCTTCGTCTTGCTGCTCAGCTTGCTTCCCGTTGAGGGAGGCCGGCGTGCCTGTTCTGGAGGAGTTGCGAGAGGACGGATTTCATGAGCACGCCGCGCCGTCAAATCGTCGTCATGAAGTTTGGTGGCACCTCAGTGGAAGATGCGGACGCCATCCGCCGCACCACCGCCATTGTCGCCGGCCGCAGGCGCAAAGGTCTGAGCCCGATCGTGGTCGTCTCCGCCATGGCCAGGGTTACGGACACGTTGCTGGCCGCCGCCGCCGCCTCCGGCCGTAACGCGCGGGAAGAGGCGCTGCAGCTCTCTGACAGTCTGCGTACGCGCCATCTCAACACCGCGGCGGAGTTGTTCACCAACTCCGGCGGCCATGGCGACCGCCTCAATTTGCTGCAGCTCAACATCCATCATGAGTTTGATGCCCTGGACGACCTCCTCCGCGGCATCGCGGCGGTTGGCGAGCTCACGGCCCGCTCCTCGGACAACGTGGTCAGCTTTGGCGAACGGATCTCCTCGCTACTGGTCTCGGCCGCCTTCTTAGAGCAGTCGCTTCCCAGCGTTCACGTTGATGCGCGGACGGTCATCTTCACCGATAGCCACCACGGTAAGGCGGCTCCGCAGGAGGAGGCGATCCGGGTTGCGCTCCTTGAGCGCGTCCTTCCCCTGGTCGAACGCCGGCAAGTTCCCGTCATGGGGGGCTTCATCGGCTCCTGCAATGGAATCACCACCACGCTGGGCCGCGGCGGCTCAGACTATACCGGAGCCTTGGTCGGCGGCGGACTGCACGCCGGCGCCATTGAGATCTGGACCGATGTCGACGGCATCATGACCGCCGACCCGCGCATCGTCCCCGAGGCCCTGCGCGTGAAGACCATCAGCTTTGAAGAGGCAGCCGAGTTGGCCTACTTCGGGGCCAAAGTCCTGCACCCGGCCACCATTCTCCCTGCGGTTCAGAAGAACATTCCGGTCCACGTTCTCAACAGCCGCAACGCCGAGAATGAGGGCACCCGGATCACGGCCACGCCGCCCCCTTGCAGCAGCCCCTTCAAATCCATTGCGGTCAAAAAGAAGCTCACCATCATCGACATCGTGGCCAGCCGCATGCTCCTGGCCCATGGCTTCCTCAAATCTATCTTCGATGTTTTTGACAAGCATCAGTGCGCCATTGACATGGTCTCCACCTCTGAGATCTCCGTCTCCGTCACCGTCGACTCCCGCGAGGCTCTTCCGGCGATCTGCACGGAGTTGCGGAAGATCGCCGACGTCAAATATGAGGGCAACAAGGCGCTGGTCTGCCTGGTAGGCGAAGACATCCGCGGTCAGGCGGGCATCTCCGGCCAAGTCTTCTCCTCGATCTCCCACATCAACGTCCGCATGATTTCTCAGGGCGCCAGCGAGATCAATATGAGCTTCATGATCAATGAAGAAGATGTGGACGAAGCTCTCCGCTCCTTGCACCGGAAGTTTTTCTCCAACCCCGATCCCATGATCTTCGACGTCGAACCTCACTCCCTGTCTGCGAACGCCTAGCGACATCGACCCCAGCTTGCCTGGCTCAGTTTTTTGACGATCCGAAAGACACCCCCAAAGCTCCGGTCTCCTCTCGGGAAGCCACACGAGAGGCTACAGCCCGGCCCGTCGGGCAGGGAGGTCGGGACGTGAATACCGTGCTGACGGGACTTGGTGAAAAAGCCGAGAGCAATCTATCCTCGTCTGATGAGCACCTTTTGTAACTTTTCTTGACCCTCGCCGCTTTGCCAAAGGGAAAACGGGAACTGGTTCTACTTGCACTTTCCAAACGGGGAGCGGACAGAGTCCGAGGAGTTCCGAGAACAAGGGAGCGCGGAGCGCTCGCTGAAAGCCGCCAGGCTCAGATGGGAAGCAGACAAGGGCGGGGGTTACGTTATTTTTCGACCGAAGCCTTAGCAGGAGGGCCGGTCCCTTCCCGCCCGGGCGGGAAGCCGCCTGATAGCAATGTGCCCCACTGGCGATATCCGCCCGCAGCAGCCTGATTCTCACCGGCCACGTCAGCGGTCCAATCCGCTGACGGTCTACACTAACCCCATGCGCATCCTTGTTCTAGGTGCTGGAAAGACGGGAAGGCTCGTTGCCGAGCTGGCCGCAGAGCGAAACCACACGGTCCGAGTCCTGGCGGCGGCGGAAAACGCGGGCGCCAGAGCCCTTACTCCTGATCTTCTGCGAAGCTTTGACGCCGCCATCGACTTCACCACCCCAGACGCAGTGGCGGCCAACATGCGCGCCTGCCTCTCCCATGGCCTGCGCATGGTGGTGGGCACCACCGGATGGTACGACCACCTGCCTGAGATGCGCTCTCTGGCGGAGAAGCATGGCACGCCTCTGGTCTTCGGTACCAACTTCTCCATCGGCATGCAGATGATGCTCAAGCTCGGGCGGGAGATGGCCTCCCTGCTCAAGGACTCCGGCTATAGCTTCAGCATCTCCGAAACCCACCACGTCAGCAAGCTAGACGCGCCCAGCGGCACCGCGATCACGCTGCGCGACGCTGTTCTCCGCGCCGTTGACGGCCTTCCGGCGAGTACGAACAATCTGGTTCCCATCGCCTCGCACCGCACCGGAGATGTCGAGGGCATCCACTCGCTCATCGCCACGGGAGCCGTCGATCGAATCATCCTGACCCACGAGTCGAACTCCCGCCGTCCCTTTGCGGAAGGGGCTATCCGCGCCGCGGAGTGGCTGGCCACACACGTCGGCGTCCATGACATTCAGGAGATCTTCGGCAGACTCTAACGCTCATCGAACGCTCAGGAGACCCAGTCGCCGTTGCGCATCAGGGGCTCCGCGGCGCCATTGACGCTCAGGCCATCCACGTTCATGGCAGCTCCTCCGATCATCCAGTCGACGTGAATCAAGCTCTGGTTGGCTCCAAGCGCCGAGAGCTGCTGCTTGTCCATCGACTCACCCCCGATCAGGCAGGTGGAGTAAGCCTGCCCCAGTGCGATATGGCTGGCGGCGTTTTCGTCAAACAGAGTGTTCCAGAACAGAATGCCCGATTGGGCGATGGGGGAGTTGTGGGGAACCAGGGCGACCTCGCCCAGCCGGGATGCTCCTTCGTCGGTTGCAATCAGCTTCTTGAGTGCTTCTTCTCCGGCGCTGGCGCCGGCGGCCACAATACGACCGTCCTCAAAGGTGCAGTGGATGCCCTCGATCAGCGTGCCCTGGTGGGAGAGCGGCTTGGAAGCGGCCACATGGCCGTTAACACGGTCTTTGTGAGGCGTGGTGAAACACTCTTCGGTAGGAATGTTGGGGTTGCAGTAGACACCATTGGCGGCTGTGGCTCCCCCGCCACACCACAGATGATCATCGGCCAGCCCAACGGTAAGATCGGTTCCGCCATGGGGAGCATCTGCCGAGGTAAAGAAGCGTAACGCGCGGTAGCGCTTGCTATTCAGCAGGCCGACGCGCCGGCTGATGTTGGCGTTATGTCTTCTCCAGTCCTCAATGGGATCTTCACCGGTGATTCGCGAGGTATGGAAGATCGCCTCCCACAGGTTGGCCAGGGCACGCTCCGGAGAATCATTGGGGAAGACCAGGGAGGCCCAGGCGGGAGTTGCCGCGGCGACGATGGTCCAGTTGATGGCAAAGCGCGTGATCAGGTCCATGGCCGGCTTATAGGCCCGGGATGCGGCGGCGTTGGCGCGAGAGACCAGAGCCGGATCCTGCCCGGCCAGCAGAGCCGGGTCAGCCCCGGTGATGCCCATGCGGGCGGCGTTGGAGCGGTAGGCGGTCGCCAGGGCGTCAAAGTACCAGGCAGGTGCGTAATCAAAGCTGGTGTCAGGTGCGTATTGGTAGCGGGCAAGGCTCGCGGCGTCGTCAGCATAGAAGGTAGTCACCAGCTTCGCGCCGGCCTTATAGGCTTGCTCGGTGATGCGGCGGACCAGCGGTTGGGCTTCTATCGGCGCAGTGATCACCAACTCCTGCTCCGGTTGCAGACCCACCCCGACGCGGACGGCTATCTCCGCGAGGCGATCCAATTTCTTTTCAAAGGGAAGCAGGGTAAACGGCGCGGAAGCTGCGAAGGAAGCTGAACTCATAGGGAAAGGTTATAGCATCTCCCGACCTCTTGGGTATCCCGCAGAGCAAGTGGCGCAGCCTATCCACTTGGGAGGGGATGGGACGGCCCGCAATTAGGTTCCAGATCCGCTGAAGACTGCCAGGATCCGCTGCCGCGCGAGGAAGGCTGCACGGAAGTGAAGCTCTGAGCCCAAATCGGGTTCCCATGGTCGCCAAGCCTGCTTCCGGCGATCGGCCTCATCATCCCTCGCTCAGCGCACGATCATGCTACCCTCAGCCTCTTGGACTCCGATTCACGCTTCGCATACCCACCTTGGCAAGGTCGATAAAGGCTCGTGCCGGATCGGTGTGCAGCAACTTCACCGTCACCTTGTCTCCCACATCAAGTCCATCTTCGCCCTGAATCACGCGGCCCTCGAACGGAGGGTGAATCACGCGCACAAAGACACCCTTATCGCTCTTGCCGGTCACCACTCCGTTGAAGACCTCGCCAATCCGTCCAGCCATTGCCACAGCAGCTACGCGCTTCTGCATCCTTCGCTCAATCTTGCGCAGTGTGCTGTCAGCCACATTGCAATGCGCGGCAATCGCAGCCAGGTCATCATCGCGGTAGGGCGCAGGTTCGGAGCGCATCATTGCGTGCAGAATCCGCTGCGTCACAAGATCCGGAAACCTGCGGTTGGGCGCTGTGGAGTGGGTGTAGTCGCGCGCCGCGAGCCCAAAATGTCCGGTCGGGTCATCATCCGCCCTCATCAGCATGTACTCTCCAGGCCCCATCAGCTTGATCACCGCCACCGCCAGATCCGGATAGTGAAGGGAGTCGGTCTCGCGCTGCTCTTGCAGAAAACTGTTGAGTGCGACTGAATCCGGCGCCGCCGGCAGGCGCGTTCCATGTTCGGCCACCAGGGCCACAATCCGGTCCCACCGCTCCGGGACCTTCACCACGCGCTGCAAGCCGCTCCGGCCGCCTTTGCGCAGGGCTCTGGCCATCACCCCATTGGCCGCGACCATCAGGTCTTCAATCAGATTCATGGCGCGATTCTGAATCACCTCATGGACAGCGATCACTCGGCCGTCTATCACCACGGGATCCGCCTCGGCGCGATGGAACTCGAGTGCCCCTCGCTTCACCCGCGCGGCGTGCAGCGCCTGCGCCGCCTCATCCTGCAAGCGCAACTGTTCCACGAGCCAGTTGGTGCCCAACTCGGCCCCTTGAGAAGAGCTGGAGGGGCCGCTCAGGCTGGCATCGGCCGAGTGCATCCTCGCGCTGTCTGACCGCAGGCTCATTACATCGTGGTCTTGCACCCCGGCAACCGATCTCTCCAGCCATGGTCCCACCCGGGAGTAGGCCAATTGCGCTCGGTTTCTTACCAGAGCCACGGACACGCTCTCATCGCTCGTCTCTCCATCCGGCCCTACCGTAAACGTCATGACGATAGCCTGCCGGTCGCCGGCTTCGTTCAAGCTGGTCAAACCCGTGGATAGCGCTAGCGGAAGCATAGGAAAGTTCTTCACCGCCGTATAGATCGTCTGTGTCTGAGCGCGAGCGTGCTGGTCGATGGGGGAGTCCAATGTCACCATGGAGGCGACATCTCCAATCGCTACGCGCAACCGGATTCCGCCCGCTACGCGCTCGGCAACCTCGATCTGATCCAGGTCCATGGAAAGATCGTTGTCAATGGAGGACCACCCCAACGCGCGCAGATCCAGAACTCCAGCCCGGCTCCCCAATTCGCCCTGACTCACCCCAACCTGCGCCGCAAGCCGCTCGATCTCGGCCATCTGCGCATCCACCCCGTCTCCGAACTCGGGCCGAAAACCTGCGGCGTGCATCTCCTCCAGCGCAGCCCGCGTCAGATCGAACCCTTCGGCATCATGTCCGGCATGATGATTCAGATGGCTCGGTTCCCCGCGCGATTCTTGCAGCGGGCTCTCTTCTGGAGACTTCTCGAGCCGAGAAGAGAATCTCGGCATGTATCCTTGGCCGTGAAAGCCGCCGTTGTGGCGGTGGTTATGTTGCGACATGTCTGGCAGAGTATCACGCAGCAGCGACGCCTGGCTCACTCCTCCAAGGTCTCCGTCTCCCAGCCACCTTTGCAAACAGCTGAATCCATCGAGGCTTGGGATCAGCCCGGCAGAAAAATCCACGCCGGTGTGCCATCTTCAGAATCGGAAAAAGGCGCCCACCATCGGCGCGGTCGTTTGCAGGAACGCATGGGCCGTTGTGAACGACTGTGCCACCTCGGGAGCTCGATTCACGTTTCCCCGATACTGCACGCGCAGTCCCAGGTGCGGCAGTATCTCCCAATCCACGCCGGCCCCGTACACAAAGACTCCCGTGGTCGAACTGTTGGTAGGCTTGCTGCTGACTGCGCAAAGCGGGGCTACATTGGAGCAGATGGTATCCGTGGCGACGTTCGTGGTTGGGGTGTTGAACAGAACTCCGCCGCCAGCCAACACAAAAGGCGTAAAGCCGGCCAACCGGAACGACCCAACCCAAGCTATGGAGATCTCGTTCGCGTTGGCGGGGACCGGCTCCGTAGAGCTGGTAGATCCAGAACACTGCAGGCCGCAGACCGTCGGCGTGGTCTGCGTAAATGTCTGGTTGGCGCGATTCCAGGAGTAGGCGGCATCAAAGCCAAGCAGCGGATTGTATAGGTGTCGTAACTCGACGATGACCCCAGCAGCATTCGCCGGAGTTTGCGTGATTCCATCGCTGCTCGACGATGTGCTCTGGCTGAATGCTCCAAAGACGCCTGCTGCCACAGTCGTCTGGGCCAAGGCTGAGTTGGCCAGCACCAGCAAGCCCGCCAGCGGCAGAGCCGCCTTCCATCCGCCTCTGAGCATCGATTCTGCCTCCTCGCCTCGCGCTTGCGGACGATCCGGAACGCATTTCAAGCTTCGTGGCCCAAACCTCCGGCGCTCGAGCATCTTCAGTTTACGCTGAGATGCCGAGCAGGGCGTTAGAACAGGCACCGCCAGACCGAGACCGCGCAGCCCAACGATCGTCGCAAGGTTGAACCATGCAAAATGCTCAGGCTCTGAAGAGATAGGGAAGAGAAGCGCACGGGTTCGGAAAGATTTTGCCTGTCTAACAGGCTCCAGGCTGCGTCCAGAACGCAAACCAGACGTTGAAGACGGTGCGACTCCACGATAATTTTTGATGCGGGTATCCGCCGTTGATCAGCTAGTCCGCAAGGCATCCCAGCGCTCGGCGCCAAGGCGACGGAAGATCTCCCGCGCCGGCGCAATCTGCGGTAAGTGCAGATTGCCTCCGCTGCCCACGGCTTCGCGAACGCCTCGCAACGCATGATCGTAGGCTGCAAAGGCAGAGCCCAGAAGCGCGTCAGAGAGGAATGCCAGACGGTAGCCGGCCTGCTCAATCTCTGCGAAGGAGAGCAGCGGACTCTTGCCGCCGACAAGAATGTTCAGGACGCAGGGCCCGTGAACCAGTTGCGGAACTTTCAATAACTGATCGGCTGATTCCGGAGCTTCAACGAGCGCCATGTCGGCCCCGACATCCAATGCTGCATTCGCGCGCTCAACCGCCTCATCAAATCCGAGAACGGCATTGGAGTCCGTGCGAGCAATGATCAGGAAGTCGGGATTGCAACGCGCGGCGACGGCGGCGGAGATCTTGCTGACAAACTCGTTGCGCGGAATCACCATCTTCCGATCCAGGTGGCCGCACTTTTTTGGTGAGACCTGATCCTCCACATGAATTCCTGCTACTCCGACGTGTTCGTACTCCATGACCGTGCGCGTCATGTTGAGTTCGTTGCCGTAGCCCGTGTCCGCATCCGCAATGATGGGGATGCGCACCGCCTTGCTCATCGCCGAAGCGTTAGCGACCATCTCGGTCATGGTGGCGAGGCCGTAATCGGGCAGACCGAGCCGACAGGCTGCCGTGCCCATGCCGGTCATATAAATAGCGGAAAAGCCGTTCTGTTCAACGGCTGCGGCTGAGACACAGTCCATGGCGCCGGGAGCGATGACGAGTTGATTGGTGCTAAGCGCTTGCCGAAGTTTTGCTGCTGGATGCATGATTCGCCTCTCTTGGAGGGGGAAGTGGCTTTCACTTGTTTCGACGCTTCATCGCAAGCAGCGCTAGCCTTGAGATCGATGACAACTTGTTCATTACGATAGCGCTATTGAGCCGCATCATCTGAGTGAAACTTAAGCTCAGATGTTATGCGCTGGAAATCGGGGCTGACGACTCCGTTCGGAGGGCATTTCTGGCCAAGGCGTTGCCAAGTGTCTCCCTCTGCTGAGCTTGACGGAGCACGTTGTGTTTGCAGTTGGGCCTTTGCCGCCGAGTCTCGGCTGCCCTGGCCCAGACTCCGGCCCTGGCCTTTACCGCCCTGGGATGCGGTCTCGTCGCAGTCATCTAAAGATGCGCCACGGCGGGGGCTCCGCACACCGGCCTTGAGGTCTTCCTTCTGCATTTGCCGGTTCTGAAGGTGGCCACACTTTCAACACTCGGATTAACACTCGGATCAACACTCGGGTCTATGGAGCAAGCAGGGTGCGGATTGCGAACCGCCATGACCGGAGAAGCCGCCTCCTTCTTCGCACCGCTGATGAGGATCCATGAGGTTTGGTGAACGTGAACCTTCGCCCTGAGGATGGGCAGGAGCGGAGCGAGTGAGGATTCAGGGGTGATAAGCTTCCAGCCGTTTGCAAGCCTCCGCGAGATCCTCATCCTTCTTGGCGAAGCAGAAGCGGAGCAGATTCTCCCCGGGGTTTGTGCCGTTTGCATCTTCGGCGAAGAAGGCCGAACCGGCCACAGCAGCAACGCCGGCATCGGTCAGAAGCCGTCGGGCCTTTGCCCGCGCGTTGACGCCGGCAATTCGCTCTGCGTTGGCCAGCACGTAGTAGGCCCCGGAAGGGACGGACGCCTCCAGCCCGGCATGAGCAAGCGACTGGCACAGCCGGTCGCGTTTGGCCTGATGCTCGTGGGCGATCTGGGCGTAAAAGCTCTCCGGCAGTTCGAGCAGCCCAGCCGCTGCTCCGTGCTGCAGAGGCGAGGGGGCGCAGACGTAGATCAGATCATGAAAGTAGCCGATCGCAGGCAACCAACGTTGGCTGGCCACCAGGTATCCCAGGCGCCAGCCGGTCACAGAAAAGGTCTTCGAGAAGCCTGAGATGGTGATGGTTCGTTCGGCCATGCCACACAGAGTGCGGATGCTGATGTGGCGCGTTCCATCGTAGACGAAGTGCTCATAGATCTCATCGGTAAAGACGAACAGGTCACGCTCGATAGCGATGGCTGCGATCGCCTCCAGTTCTGATAATGAGAAGACTTTGCCTGAGGGGTTGGAGGGACTGTTGAGCAGAATCGCCCGGGTTTGCGGCGTAAGGGCACGGCGCAGACGGTCGACATCCAGGGCAAACCAGGGTCCCTGCGCAGAGTTGGCCAGGGGCACAATCACCGGCACGGCGCGCATGGCGCGCAGCGTGCTGACGTGATACCCATAGAACGGTTCGAGTACCACGCACTCATCGCCGGCGTTGAGCAGAGCCAGCAAGGCCGCGTGCAAGGCGCCTGTGGCGCCGCTGGTCACCAGCACCTCCGATTGTGGATCAAGAGGAGGGTGGCCCGGGCGAGAGAGCTTGTGCGCAATTGCCTCGCGCAGAGGAGCGATGCCATCCAAGCGCGTGTAAATGTTCTGCCCGGAGTGAATGGCCGCCACGGCAGCAGCTACGACCGGGTGGGGAGGGTCGGTGTCGCAGACGCCCTGAGCCAGATTGATGGCGCCGGCCTCGGCGCAGGCCACGGTCATGGCGCGTATCTCGGACTGGACGAGATTGGGAGCCAGGTCACTCAGGCGTAGCTTGCCAAAAGCTCCCTGCGGAAGGCCGTTGCCTGGTTCACGCAGGGCGGGAGAGGGGATGACGGGGGGCATGGGAGGTCCTTGCGCCGGAGCTATAGATGAGCGACGCTTCCGGTTGAATGCTGCGCGGGTGGAGGAAGAGGCGCATCCGGAGTCAGCACCGCTTCATCCGCAGGTGTGGCGGGGACCTTCACCGGCTTGCTCACCAGCGCAATCTCCAGAACCTCATCCATCTGCTCCACCCAGTGCAGCTTCATCTCGGTCTTGATCAGATCAGGGAGATCGGCAAGATCCTTCTTGTTTTCCGCGGGCAGAATCGCCTCGCGAATGCCGGCGCGGTGAGCCGCTAGCAGCTTTTCCTTGAGCCCGCCAATGGGCAGCACCTTACCTCGAAGGGTGATCTCGCCGGTCATGGCAAGATCGCGCCGCACTTCGATCTTGGTAAGGGCGCTGGCCAGGGCGGTCGCCAGGGTAATGCCCGCCGAGGGTCCGTCCTTGGGAATTGCGCCCTCCGGCACATGGACATGAATGTCGATATTGCGATAGAAGTCGCGCGCCAGTCCCAGTTGGTGCGATCTCGATCGGATGTAAGTGAGCGCCGCCTGTGCGGACTCCTGCATTACATCTCCCAGTTGTCCGGTGGCGGTCATCTTGCCCTTGCCGTCCATCACCTGCACTTCGGTTTGCAGAATTGATCCGCCCATCTCGGTCCAGGCAAGTCCGGTCACCAGGCCTACTTCGGACCTTTCCTCCAGTAGAGAGTCGCGGTACTTGGCCGGGCCCAGCAGATTGACCAGCAACTCCGGCGTCACCAGCTCCGTGTGTTTCGGGCTGCTGACCACCTTGCGCGCTACCTTGCGGCAGATGTTGCCAATCTCCCGCTCCATGTTGCGGACGCCGGCCTCGCGCGTGTAGAAGCGGATGATCTCGCGCAGAGCATCGTCGCTGAAGGTGATCTGTCGACCGGTCAGCCCGGTGGCCGCCACCTGCTTCTTGACCAGATACTGGCGGGCGATCTCCATCTTCTCGATCTCCGTGTAGCCGGTGAGCCGCAGGATCTCCATGCGGTCCTGCAGCGGGCCGGGAATGGTATGCAGGACGTTGGCCGTGGCTACGAACAACACCTGTGAGAGGTCATATTCTACGTCCAGATAGTGGTCCTGGAAGGTGTGGTTTTGCTCCGGGTCCAGCACCTCGAGCAGAGCGGAGGCAGGGTCGCCGCGGAAGTCTGATGCCATCTTGTCGATCTCGTCCAGCATGATCACCGGATTCTTTGTGCCGGCCTTCTTCATGGATTGAATGATCTGCCCCGGCAAGGCTCCAATGTAGGTGCGGCGATGGCCGCGAATCTCCGCCTCATCACGCACTCCGCCCAGCGACAAGCGCACGAATTTTCGCCCCGTAGCCTTGGCGATGGACATGCCCAGCGAGGTCTTGCCCACCCCCGGAGGTCCCACAAAACAGAGAATGGAACCCTTGGGGTTCTTGACCAACTGGCGTACGGCGAGAAATTCCAGGATGCGCTCCTTGATCTTCTCCAGACCGTAGTGGTCGTGGTTGAGCACTTTCTCGGCATTCTCAATGGAACGAATCTCCTTGGAACGCTTCTTCCAGGGCACCGCCAGAAGCCAGTCCAGATAGTTACGGCTGACTGTGGATTCTGCGGACATGGGAGGCATAGCTTCCAGCTTCTTCAACTCCTGCAAGGCTTTCTCCTGAACCTCCTTGCTCATGCCGGCTTCTTCAATCCGCTTCTTCAACTCGTCGAACTCGCTCTTCTCCCCCCGCCCCAGTTCCTTCTGGATGGCTTTGATCTTCTCGTTGAGGTAGTACTCTTTCTGAGCCCGTTCCATCTGGCGCTTGACGCGCGACTGAATGCTGCGGTCCATGTTCAACTTCTCGATGGCAATGTCCAGCGTGTCGGCGATGCGTGTCAGCCGCACCTCCGGATCGAAGACTTCCAGCAGTTGCTGCTTCTCCTCGATCGCCAGGGGAAGATTGGCCGCAATCAGGTCAGCCAGTTTGGCGGGCTCGTCCATGCGCAAGGCAGAGGCTGCTTCCTGGTTGAGAGACTGCTGCAGCTTGCTGTATTGCTCGAAGAGCTGGTGGACGCGAAACACCAGTTGCTCGGTGACCGGCGTTGACTTCAGTTCAGTGTTGGAGGTCTTTACCGTGGCGACGAAGAATCCATCGTTGTCGTTGATCTGGGTTGCCCGAGCTCGCTCGACACCTTCCACCAGCACCTTGATGTTTCCGTCGGGCATGCGCACGGATTGGACGATGTTGCCGATGACGCCAACGTTGTAGATGTCCTCAGGGGCAGGATCGTCTACCGAGGCATCATGCTGCGTGGCCAGGAAGATGCGGCGGTCGCCGCTGAGTGCCTCTTCCAGAGCGCGGACGCTGGACTCGCGGCCTACCACGAAAGGCGTCATCATATGCGGGAAGATCACCATCTCGCGGATGGGCATCATCGGGAGCTTGCGCAGGGAGCCGGTAAGAAGGTCGCGTTCGTCGTTGGTCATAGGCCTCCAGTTTAGACGGGCTTTCGGCGAAAACGATGCTCGCCAGGCTTGATCGGAATTGTACGCTTGTTGGCTGGTCACAGAGGCCCGGGAATCGGACTCTCCTGGAGGCCGCCCAATCAGCAAGCAGGGATGGTAATGGGAATCGTTCGATTCCCGAAGGCCCCTATCCGAGGGGCGATCAAAGACCCTGACCGTCGCTCAGCGTGAGGATCGTGTTTAGGAATGCCTTCAGTTCGGGGCACTGTGCGGCGGCTATGCACAAATCCTTGCCTTTGAGGATTCGATTGGCATCTCTCAGCTTAGTATAGCTGTCCCGGCAGCACCCGATCTCAAAGATCTCCTTGAGCTGATAAGAGGGAGGTTTGCGGTAGTTCACCGTCTCTGGAAGACCCGGCGGTGCCGTCCGGCGATGACCTGCGATCTTTTGAATCTCACCCCAGTATGGCAGGAACCAGGCCTCGAAGTCATATGGGGCAACATGGGGGTGGAACTTGGGATACGCGAAATATTTTGGGAATTTGCGCCAGAGACGTTTCAAGGAGCTGGTGGTTCCAATTCGGACGAACCAATTTGCTCTTCTCGGTCTCGAAGTTCCGGATGTCAGAACCGTGGGAATCAATATGAAGAAATGGGCGCGGGTGAGGTTGCCGTTGCTCGCTTAGCGTATCCTCGGTGATGAAGTAGGCGATGCCCTGCGGTCCAAGGCCAATTTTGTAGTCCAGAGGCTCGTGACCTGGTACAGTCGTCGAAATGCCGAGGCTCAGCTCGTTCGCGCGATCGCACCTCAGAACTCAGAACATTGGTAAGGCCCGACAAGTCCGCGATTGCATCTGCCATCTTGCCCTGGGCGGACTTTGCACGCAGGGAAGGTGCGTTGAGGGCGGATGTTTTACCCGAGCCGGCGGCCCCGATCATGACGGAGAGTGGACGCAAAGGCATCCGCGCATTGCTTAAGCGGCGGAAACCTGAACCGTCAGCTCCCTGAACCGTCAGCTCCCTGAACCGGGGTATAGAGATCTCGGATCGCACGATTCCTCATTTCGTATGTTCTGCCCATAGCTAAGGCGCCTGTTTCCTCCCGCTTTCACCCCGGCCAAAGGTTGCGCGATGCCCACCATCAAGCGGTTCCGATTGCCGCTTGCACCCTCGACCTCAGTCTCGCCCCCCACCCCGGCTGTGCCTACCGCCTGGTCGACGAAGTTATACGTGGAAGAGATCCAAGCGCAAAATAATAACCACCGCGATCCCATTGCATCGGGGAACTGGCGACAGGCTTAAAGCAGTTTCAGTGTAGGTGTACCCAATGCCTCGACTTCTATGGGCGTTTTCCCCAATGAAAACGCCACTGTAAGCCCTCTTCGGGACACCCGTCAACACTGAAAATGCTACAGAACGCGTCTCCTGTTTGCTCGTCCAATGGTGGTATTGTCCCGGGCATTCCATCTCCGGCATATCCATCCAACCATTGAAAATGTTTAGCCGGCTTTCTCCAGAGCGACGGAGATCATGATCTCGCGCGAGCGGACCATCTCATCGGTGATCACAACTTCCTTCACCTTCTTGTTGCCGGGGACGTGGTACATCAGGTCCAGCATCAGCTCTTCCAGGATCATGCGCAGGCCGCGCGCCCCTACCTTGCGATACAGGGCTTCGCGAGCAATCTCGCGGGTGGCTTCGTCGGTCCAGGTGATCTTGACTCCCTCGTAGTCAAAGAGCCTGGCGTACTGCTTCAGGATCGCATTGCGGGGACGAGTCAGGATGTCGATCAAAGCCGCTTCATCCAGTTCATCCAGGATGCCCAGTACCGGCAGGCGCCCCACAAACTCCGGAATCAGACCATACTTCAGCAGATCCTGCGGCTCGGCCTGGCGCAGCAGATCAGAGTCCCGTTGGGCGCGGATCGGGGTGACGAGCTCAGTCTCTTCCATCTCCACGACATCTCCGATCGCCTTGAAGCCCAGTGCCTTTTTGCCCACGCGCCGTCCGATCACCTTTTCCAGGCCCACAAATGCGCCCCCACAGATGAACAGGATATTCGTGGTATCGACGATGGTGAACTCCTGGTGCGGATGCTTGCGGCCGCCCTGGGGAGGAACATTGGCCACGGTCCCCTCCAGTAGCTTCAGCAGAGCCTGCTGTACGCCCTCGCCAGAGACGTCGCGGGTGATCGAAGGATTCTCGTCCTTGCGTCCGATTTTGTCGATCTCATCGATATAGATGATGCCCTGTTGCGCGCGCGCCACATCTCCGTCGGCCGCCTGCAGCAGCTTCAGAATGATGTTCTCAACGTCCTCGCCAACGTAGCCGGCCTCCGTGAGCGTGGTGGCATCGACGATGGCGAAGGGCACATCCAGCATCTTGGCCAGGGTCTGCGCCAATAGAGTCTTGCCGGAGCCGGTGGGCCCCACCAGCAGGATGTTGGACTTCTGCATCTCCACATCGTTGCCGCGGGTCTTGTTCATCTGGATGCGCTTGTAGTGGTTGTAGACGGCAACCGCAAGCTTCTTCTTGGTCTGCTCCTGGCCGATCACATACTCGTCCAAAAAGGCCTTTACCTCAGCCGGTTTGGGCAGATGCGTTGGAGTTGCTCCCGACTGCGCCTCCCCCTTGTCGTCTTCCAGGATCGAGTTGCATACCGCGACACACTCGTCACAGATGTAAGCGCGCGGATAGTCGGATGGGGAAGAGATCAGTTTCGCGACTGCGTCCTGGGATTTATGGCAAAAGGAACAGCGTAGCGACTCTTCCGCGCCACGAGACGTTTTCATAGGGGGATCAGCTCCTTCGCGCCCACGCCGCCGAGGTGCGCCAAATCAACCACCAGTCTACACCGGAGCGGAATCTCTCAGCCAGCCGCCACTCCCTCCAGATATCCATCTGGATTCCTATGTACCAGAATGGGTCGCGTCTCTGAAGAAGATCCACCCGCAAGGGAAGATCCGCTCCGCAAGGGTGAAGCTCTCCTCGCCCAATCCGCTTCAAGTGGCTGCGCCAGAAAGCGATCTTAAAGCATGCTGCTGCAAAGGCAGCGTTCGGAAGCGGGCTCCTGCTGGGGAATCTCTCCGGTTGGCCGGACGGATACAGGCTGCCCAGCAGCCATCCTGGCCGGAAAGACATCACGGCGGAGATCCCCAGGCCTGATTCCGAGCGGAATCTTCCGTTGCCATATGCCGCGTGCCAGGCAAACAGCTAAAACCGTGGGAGGCGGGAGGAATGTTGGCGGCAAAAGGGGCTTCTTTGAGTAGAAAGCTTCTTCTTTTCAGTGTCTTCAGGAGCTCCGGGGGCGGTCGATGATGTCGTCGATGATTCCGTACTCCTTGGCCTGCTGGGCGGTCATGATGAAGTCGCGCTCCACGTCTCGCTCAATACGTTCCAGCGGCTGGCCGGTATTCTGGCTCATCAGCTTGTTGGTCAGCTCCCGAATGCGCAGTATCTCGCGCGCATGAATGTCGATATCGGTGGCCTGCCCCCCCAGGCCCCCCATAGAGGGCTGGTGAATGAGGATCCGCGAGTTGGGCAGGGTAAACCGTTTGCCCTTCTTGCCCGCCATCAACAGGAAGGCTCCCATGGACGCAGCCTGACCGATGCAAAAGGTCACCACATCATTCTTGATGTACTGCATCGTGTCATAGATTGCGAGCCCGGCTGAGATGGATCCGCCCGGCGAGTTGATGTAGAGCTGTATATCCTTCTCCGGGTCCTCTCCGGAGAGAAACAGTAGCTGGGCGATGATCAGATTGGCGATGTTATCGTCGATCGGCGTGCCCAGAAAGATAATATTGTCGCGCAGCAGACGGCTGTAGATGTCGTAGGAGCGCTCGCCCCGGCTCGTCTGCTCCAGCACCATCGGTATGAGTCCCATAGCTGTTTTTCCTTTGCTTCTACACCTGTGCTCTGGTTGAAGGCCTGTGCCGCCCGTGACTTGCGCTCCCCGGCTGGCCTGGGTGAGTCGATCTTATCGCGCCAGTTTCTCAAAGAGCGCCGTACCCGTCTTCTCGCGCAGCAGCTGTTCGCGAATTCGCCCCATGGAGCCGTCCTCCGCCAGCCTCTTCCGCATGGCTTCCATGGGTTCGCGCAAGCGAAGCGAGAGCATGAGCAACTCCCGCTCCATCTCTTCTTCACTGACTTCTATGTTCTCGCGCTGGGCGATGTTGTCCAGAATCAGCGAAATCCTCACCTCATGGATGGCCTGGTCGCGCTGAGCCGCGCGCAGCCGCTCAAAGTCAAGTTGGCGCATGGCCTCAGCTTCCATGCCCTGCGCGGCCAGTGCGCGCAAGCCGCGCTCCAGCCGGACATCGATCTGCTGCTGGACAAAGGTCTCCGGAACCGGAAAATCGAACCTCGCCACCAAAGCTTCCAGCATCTGGTCGCGAGCCTCGGTCTCCAGGGACTGCTTCTTTCGCTCCAGCAGACGCTCGCGCAGCCTGGCCTCAAACTCGCTCCAGTTCGCATAAGGCCCCATCTGCTTGGCAAGCTCTTCATCGCGTTCCGGGAAGATCTTCTTCTTGATCGCCTTGATCGTCACGTCATAGCTTACAGTCCGATTCGCCAGCCGGGTATCGGCGAAGTCCGCTGGATAGGTGAGCTCGAAGGAGACCTCCTGGCCTACTTTGGCCCCGCGGAGCGCCTGGTCGAATGCCCGGACGGTGTTCTTGCCTCCAATCTCGATCAGGACACCCTCGCCGCTCATCGGCTGGGCCGGCTCTTTGCCCTCGGCGCCTTCTTCACCGACGACCTGCGCCAGATCCTGCACTTTGCCTTGAAAGCTGATCTCGGCCCAGTCGCCATCCACTAAGGCGCGATCCTCTTCTACCGGCTCCACGGTTGCATGCTGATCGAGAATCTGTTCCAGCTCCACCTCAAACTCGGCCTCTTCGAGCGTCACGTTGGGCCGCTCGACAGCGATGGAGTCATAACCGTCCAAATGGATCTCCGGCAGCACCTCAAAGGTAGCCGTGAACTTCAGTGGCGATCCCTCGGCAAGCAACATCTCGCTGATCTGCGGCTGCGAAATCGGCTGCATCTTCCGCTCGGAGAGCGCGGCGCGAAAGCGCTCGCCGACCAGTGTCTCGAGAACTTCCTGGCGTAGCTCCTTGGCAAAGCGCGACTTGATCATCGAGGGTGGAACCTTGCCCACCCGGAAGCCGGGGATGCGGGCCAGCCGTGCAAAGCGCTTGGTCACCTGCTGGAAGGCTTTGTCAACCTCCTCTACCGAAGCCTCTACCTCAATGGTCCGGGTCAGCTCCGGATGGAGTGTGGGTGCGGGGGCGTGATCGTGGCCCTCGTGACCTTCGTTAACTTGTCCGGGACCCTCTAGCGAGCTTTGGGTTGCGCTCGGCGTGAGGGTCTCATCCTGAATGTCCAAGGAACTGCCAGTGGGTGTTGCCGTCTCTGAGGGGGTCAAAACAATGCCTTCCGAAAGGTTTTGGCGGATGCCTGATTTTTGAGCGGGAGCCATGCTGGGGTAGAGCGCAGGAGCTGTTTTCAACCCCTCTACATCGTCCGCCAGCCCTAAGGATACGGGGGCGAAGCGTGGGGGTCAAACTCTTCAGGAAGCTAATCCAAATCTGAGCCTGATGCGCTCAGCGCAGAGATCTCCAACCGGACCTTCCAAGTCAAAGTAGCTCCGGGCGCCAGGGTAATGATTCCAGCGTTCTCGGGACTGTTCCATTCCGGCCCAAACGGATCATCCAGATTGGTGTTCGGTTCGATCGAGATCCAGGGCTTATCCTCCGGCGCCACCACATGCATGCTGGTGATGTCGGGAGTGAGAGGGATGACGCTGATCCTGAGGTTATAGGCGGGATAACTGATCTCGGCAGCCGGCTTGCCATCGCTGCCGGAGATCAGATTAGTGTAGGTTGTATCGATCGCTGTGGTGCCCAGGCTGACGCCGCCGGCACGGGAGAGATCCTCCGCCTTACCACCCACGTCCATCATCCTTCCGGTCGGCAATCTCTTCTGGCGATCCATCTCCATCACCGTCTGCGACGGAACTCTGAGCAAGGTCTGTGCCCGATTGCCGCTGGGTATGGCAAAGTAAGGCTTCCAGCCAACACCGAAGGGGGTGGGCTGCTGACCCGTATTCTTCGCCGTCACCGTCAAGTCAAGGTCGTGCTCGGTCAACTGAGCTTCAACGATCACATCAACATTTGACGGCCAATTACCTGAAAAATCTCCGGCATGAAACGTGGCTGCTACCGACTGCCCATCCGGCAAAACATCGCTCTGGATACTGTCCGCACCACGGTTCAGCAACAAACCCTCCACCGACAAGTTGCTGCCAGCATCTTCGGCTGGAAAGCTTAACCGTCTGCCATTCCAGTCGGTCGACAGCATTCCTGCGGCAGCCGTTGAGCTGCCCGCGAGCCTCCTAGCCCAGGGGAGCAGAATTGCGCCTCCCAGCGAGGAGCTGGCCGAGCCGTTGGCATCGCTGTCCTGACCGCTGAGGATCTCCGTTGCCGAAGCGATAGGGGGTGAAAGCAGCAGAGGGACCTCTCCATGGCCGGGGACCAAGGCTATGATCTGAAAGACGTTCATGCCGCGCCCCGGCAAAAAAGTGGCAGATACCAGCTCCACATCGCGGCCGATGGAGGATGTGCTGCGGCTGAGGTGGACGGGCTCCTGTCCCCCGGGACCGGTTGGAAGTACCTCTGGAGCGGGCTGGGGATCCACGCGGCTTCTGATTCTGTGGAGATTCCCACGGCCCCGCTCGTAGGCCGCCGCCACCAACACCATGCAAACCACTGCAACCAGAGTGGGAGTCACCCAGCCACGGGTGGAATAGTGCCGGCCTCCGGCAAAAGGCCCGCCACTTTCTGATTTTCGTCCTGCATTCAATGCTTATACTTCCTCATTAGTACCCAAGTTATCACCTGTCGCAAGGATGAACAGCGGCCGGGGAGAGAGTTATCCACAAGCTTGCAGGGCGGCAATCTCCACAGCCTGACTGGCTCCAAGGTATCGAAGGCTGGTGGAGATTCACACTTTGAACAGCTACGCCAAGCCACGAACCGGAAAGGAAGCATTTTGCGTCTCGATACGCGTCCGCCGTCACGATCGCTCCCCGTGCTGGACCAGGTAGCCAAGCAGATCGTCGGCTGTACTCTTTGCCCCCGTCTGATCGAATACTGCCGCCGGATTGGCCAGACCCGACGCAGGAAGTATCGTGATCAGCAATACTGGGCCAGGCCCGTCCCCGGTTTCGGGGACCCCCAAGCCCGCATTCTTGTTCTGGGTCTGGCTCCCGGGGCCCACGGTGCGAACCGTACCGGCCGCCCCTTCACCGGCGATGACTCCGGCGCCTTCATGTATCCGGTGCTTTTTGATCTGGGGCTGGTCAGCAAACCGGAGGCCATCGACCGCTCCGACGGCATGAGGCTGCGCAAGCTGTGGATCAGCTCTGTGGTTCGCTGCGCACCTCCGGGCGACAAGCCGGCACCGCAGGAGATTCGCAACTGCTCATCCCACCTGGCGGCGGAGCTGGCCGCGCTGCCGAAGGTCCAAGTGGTTGTCTGCCTGGGCAGGATCGCCTGGGAAGGTTATCTGCTCCATCTAATGGCTCAGGGAATCATCCGGAGCCGTGCGGAGTTCGTCTTCAGCCACGGAGTGGAGTACTTGCTTCCCCACGGCATCAAACTTATCGGCAGCTACCACCCCTCGCGGCGCAATACCAACACTGGCCGTCTTGACCGTCCCATGTTCGCCCGAATCTTCATTCGTGCTCTCGAGACTCTCGATGGAGACGGCGCGCAGGCCAAAGCCCGCAGGCGAAAACAGAAAGACAATCGGGCGAGGTCTGGCCGACGGACTGATTGCAACTCCAGCCCTGCGGGCTGAATCCTAGTTCTAGGAAGCATGTTGTGAGGTCTTCCGGGCAGTGAGCCGTGCAGCCTGGAAAGCGGTGGGAGTTCTTGCCAGGGAGGAGCCCTTCACGGAGCAGCTCCGAGCTTCATCTGGCACGTAGATTTGCTTGAACAGGAGGAGTTATGCGTTCTTCAAAGGAGTTCTGGATTGCTTTGGGAATCGGAGCAGCGATTGGAGGCGCGGTAGCGCTACTCTATGCGCCGCAGTCGGGCGCCGCCACTCGCAGGCGCCTGAGACGGGGCCTGGAAGAGCTGGGTGACAATCTCGAAGAGGCCGGCGACTACCTGAAAGATCAGGCCGAGCACCTGGGCAAGGAGGCGCAAAGGCTCATTGACGCCAGTAAGGACCGCTTCGAGAACGCTATCGATGCGGCTACCGATGCGGTGAAGTCTGCGAACAAGGCGGCGCGCTCAGTCACCAAGCTGGTTTGAGGCCATTCGGAGAAGAACTTCTGCCGCCAGCGGCGATCGCACGCCTCGATGGAGCGGTTGCTGTCGGACCGGTTGCTGTCGGACCGGTTGCCGGCCGAGATCGCCGAGGTTGGCTCCAGGAACAGACGCAAAAAACCGTGCATGTCAACCTCCGACGGCGGGAGGAAGCAACGCACGGTCGTTGTTGCCATGATGGCTCAAGCTGGAAGCCGCCGTACCGAGATCAGACCGCGGTCAGCGCCAGTCCAGCCGCCTTTTCTTCTCCCTCTGCTGCAACCGGCCGGTAGTGAAGCTGGTTGTTCTCCAGATAGACTTCCAGGAACGCCGGCCGGTCGGGAATCTGACCGGCGATCAGCGCCTCGGAGAGGGGATCTTCAACGAACCTTTGTAGTGCGCGCCGTAGCGGTCGGGCGCCGTAGCTCCTGTCGCCCAGCGTCTTGTCAAGGATCCAGCGTTGGGCGTCGTCGCGCACGGTCAGCGTTATGGCCTTGTGCACCAGGTTCTTGTTCACATTCTGCACCAGCAGATCCATGATCTGCATCAGGTCGGCGTCGGAGAGCGCGGTGAAGACGATGACCTCATCCAGACGGTTGAGAAACTCGGGGTTGAAGGTTCTCTTCACCTCGCTCATTACCATCTCTCGCATCTTCTCGATGACGATCTCATCCTTGCTGGACTGAAAACCCAGTCCCTCACGCTTCATCAGGTGCTTGGCTCCAATGTTGGAGGTCATGATGATGATGGTGTTCTTGAAGTCGACCGTATTACCTAAACCATCCGTCAACTGGCCATCTTCAAAGACCTGCAGAAGCAGATTGAAGACGTCCGGATGGGCCTTTTCCACCTCATCGAGCAGCACTACGGAGTAAGGGGAGCGTTTGACCCGTTCAGTGAGCTGGCCACCCTCCTCGTAGCCCACATAGCCTGGAGGCGAGCCGATCAGCTTGCTTACCGAGTGCTTCTCCATGAACTCGGACATGTCGAAGCGGATCAGCGATTTTTCGCTTCCGAAGAGGAACTGGGCCAGGGTCCGCGCCATCTCCGTCTTGCCCACTCCAGTGGGGCCCAGGAAGAGGAAGCTTCCTATCGGCCGCGACGGGTTCTTCAATCCGGCCCGGGAGCGGCGAATGGCCCGTGCCAGCGCTGAGATAGCCTTGCCCTGAGCGATCACCCGCTTGTGCAGCTCCTCCTCCACGCGCAGCAGCTTCTGGGTCTCCTCTTCCTTAATGGAAGTGATGGGCACCCCCGTCCAGCGTGAGACGACATCTTCGATGTCCTCGCGAGTCACAATTCCCGAGCTGGACTCATCCAGGTGATACTTGTCACGCAGCGCCCGCAGGTTCTCCCGTTCCTTGCGCTCCTCATCGGAGTAGAAACGCGCTTTCTCGAACTCGTGATTGGCTATGGCATTTTCCATCCGGTGCACGATGAACTTGATTCGTTTCTGCACCTCCGTCAGCTCCTCGGGCAGGGTGGTTTGACGCAGCTTGACCCGGGCTCCAGCCTCATCGATGAGATCGATGGCCTTGTCGGGGAGAAAGCGATCGGGAATATAGCGGCTGGAGTGGGAGACGGAAAAGCTGATCGCGTCGTCGGTATAGCTGACCGCGTGGAACTTCTCATACTTCTCGCGGATGCCCATCAGAATCCGGGTCGCGTCCTCCTCGCTGGGGGGCGGGACCTTGACGGCCTGGAAGCGCCGCTCCAGCGAGCGGTCCTTCTCGATCGATTTGCGATACTCGGCCGGCGTGGTGGCTCCGATACACTGAATCTCCCCGCGGCTCAGGGCGGGCTTGAGAATATTGGCAGCATCCAGCGAACCCTCTGCCGAGCCGGCGCCGACCAGGGTATGTAGCTCATCGATAAAGACGATGCAGTTCTGGTTCTCGATCAGCTCCTTCATGATGGTCTTTAGCCGCTCTTCAAACTGCCCGCGATATTTCGTCCCGGCGACGATCAGGCTCAAGTCAAGGCTCAGCACCCGCTTTTCAGCCAGAAAACTCGGCACCTCTCCGTCGGCGATCTTCTGCGCCAGACCTTCCACGATAGCTGTCTTGCCCACCCCCGGCTCGCCGATGAGCACCGGATTGTTTTTGGTTCGGCGGCACAGGATCTGGATGACGCGCTCAACCTCAAAGTCACGCCCCACCAGGGGATCCAACTGCTGGTCCGTCGCGGCTTGGGTCAGATCGCGTGAAAACTCGGCTAGCATGGACTGCTCTTGTTGCGCCGGGCCGCGCTGCTTGCCGGCCGCAGGCGCAACGGGCTTTTCCTGGGTGGTGCGTTGCAGTTCCTCACGAATGGCTGCCAGCCGCAATCCCCGCTCGGAGAGAATCTCGGCGGCAAAGCACTTCTCCTCCCGCAGCAGGCCGAGCAGCAGGTGTTCGGTTCCAATGTGCTTGTGGCTTAGCCGCTCAGCCTCTTCGGCGGCATAGGCCAGGACCCGTTTGCACTCGTTGGACAGGGGAAGATCCACGGAGGTGGAGACCTTCTCGCGCACAATGGTGCGTTGTTCAATCTGTTTGCGAATGGATTCTACCGAGGCGTGCGAGCGCAGAAATCGGTTGGTCAGCGCTTTATCTTCCCGTAGCAGGCCCAGCAGGAGATGTTCGGTTTCAATGTACGGCGAACCAAACTGGCTCGCCTCGTAGCGCGCGAAGAAGATCACGCGCCGCGCCTTCTCTGTATAGCGTTCGAACATACTCCCCCTTCGAACCGTCGCTCCGCGCTATGCAACGACGAACATTGAAACAACGAGGAGCGCGGTCTGCAAATGACGATTGCGTTGCCACCGCTGCGGTCCATTGCAGCGGAGAGGACTGGCGACCCGGTTGGCAGCCAACCGAGTTTCTACCAGTGTATCCGCCCGAGGCGAGAAAGAGAACCTGCCTCAGGTACTTTTCCCTCTCTAAAAAATAGGACGCATCTGTGGGAAATCGGTCGCAAACCCGGCTTGCAGATTCGGTTTTCACACCCGCGAAAAGGGTCTCCGCGGGGCTCAGGCTGGCTCTGCTTCCTGACTCTTGCTGGCAGCACGGGACTCCCACGGCTCCAGCCATCCGTCCCGCAAGCGCAACACCCGGTCGCAGCGGGCGGCAAACTCAAGATTGTGGGTTACCAGCAAGCTGGCCATGGCATCCGCGCCTTGCCGCTGCCGGCATAACTGCTGCAACAGGGTGAAGACCGCTTCCGCGGTGGTTCCATCCAGATCGCCGGTGGGCTCGTCGGCCAGTAGAAGGCGGGGCGAAGTGATCAGTGCGCGCGCGATCGATAACCGCTGCTGCTCTCCGCCGGACAATTCGCCGGATCGATGTCCGGCGCGGTCCGGCAGCCCTACCTTCGCCAGCCATTGCTCCGCCCGGCGTCGTGCGGAGGCAGGGGAATCTCCTCGCGCCAGCAGCGGCATGGCCACATTCTCCAAGGCCGTAAACTCGGGCAGAAGATAATGAAATTGCCACACGTAGCCGATCTCCCGATTGCGATAGACGGCGGCTTGCCGTGGGTTAAGCCCGGTAACGTCAATCTCTCCGCACCAGACCTCGCCGGCGGTGGGAGCGTCCAGCGCAGCCAGCAGGTGCAAGAGAGAACTTTTCCCAGCGCCACTCTCTCCCACCACGGCGACCATCTCACCGGTGTAGACCTCAAGCGACAGATTCTGGAACAGCCGCACACCGTTCGTTCCAGACCGCTGCGGCGGATAGGTCTTCTCCAACCCCAGCGCGCGCAGGATAGCGGCGCCTTGCCCTGTGCCTGCTGGTCGGCTGGGAGGCTCCGGCCCAGCCTCTCCCCGTCGGCCAGTGTCAGGTCCGGAAACGTCCTGCCGCGGTGGAAGAGGGGGACGTCTCATTCGCTCGCCGTCCACTCGTCAGTCTCCCTCGCCTCGGCAGGGCCGGCTTCGCTCTCCATGGGCTGGGGCTCAGAGGAGCGAAAGGGTGCCATCGTACGGCCGGACGCTTGTCCCGCCGATAACCATTCAGCCCGAAAGGCGATACCGAGCCGGTTCCAGGCGTTGATGGCTGCAATGGCGTAGGTCAGGTCGACCAGGTCCTTGTCCGGAAAAAACTCCTTGGCCGCGGCGTATTCCTCGTCGGAGACATGGGAGGCATTCACATCAGTCACCGCTTCAGCCCAGGAGAGCGCTGCGCGCTCCCGCGGCGTAAACTCATCGGACCCACGCCAATCGTTCAGGGCGTCGATCCGATCTTCCATCTCGCCTAGTTTGCGCAGCTCCTCCGAGTGCATCCCAATGCAGAACTGGCAGCCATTGAGTTGCGACGAGCGCAGGTACACCATCTCAAGCAGCACCGGCTCCAGCGCCGTCTGATGGGCGAGATATCTCCCCAGGCTTAGCAGAGCCTGATACCCGTCTGGCGCTAGTTTGGGATAACGCAGTCTCATCCTGGTCTTCTTCCTCCAACAAAATCTCGATATCTCCGGATTTGCCCGTTAACAGGAATTCCTGGCCTGCCTGGAGGTAGCTCCGAATGTTGCTATATTATCCCCTCTCTCTCCATCCATCCGCTGCGCGAAGCTTCAAGGCTGCCTCCGGTCCCTCCTTCTTCCGTCTCTTGCCAGACCTCTCCGCTGCATCGATCCCCGCCAGAGAAGCGTCCAAACAGTCAAAACACTTCCCACGGTTGTCCCGTCCTCAACCCATTGCTCTCCAACATCTTCAAAGACCTGGCAATCGCCGGCATCGAAACTTCAACCGAAATTCTTCGGTTCATCCGCCGCCATGCGGCTTCGATTCGGCCTTCCCGCATCGTTAGAAAGAAAAAGCGCCCGCTGGCTGCGGGCGCGTAAGTCGATCATGGTCAAAGCAGGGGTTCTGCAAAATGGTTGCAACGGGCGGTCCATGTGGCATCAAGGCATCCGGGCAACCATGATGGATGAAGCCAGTCTCAGACCGGCTGAAGGTCGCTGTCGTACTTGGCTTCCAATCCTCCGGTCATCGTGTCTCCGGCGTCGAAGGCATGGATCGGATATAGGCCACCAGAGCCTTCATGTCTGGCGGGTTCAGATTGGTGAGCGGCATACCGCCTTGTTGCATCCGCGTCGAGTGGTGCCGCAACAGATTCTCCAGCACGCTGGCGGGTAGAAGCGAGGCGGTTCCCGCCAAAGGTGGAGCAGCGACGGTTCCAGTCAATCCGCCAACCCCGTGGCAAGTTTCGCAGTTGAGACGCTGGAATATCTTTTCTCCCTGTTTTGCTAACGGGCTCAGCGGTGGGGGCGGGGGAGCAGAAGCGGCTTCTGCCCGCGCAGCGCCAGCGGCTCCCGAAGCCGTTGCTTGTTGGGAGACAGGAGGCACGCCCGCCGCCGTGCGCGGCGCCGTAGCTGCCGAAGGAGCCGTAGCTGCCGCCGGCTTCAGGCTGGACAGATAGCTCACAAGCTGTTGCATCTGTGTGTCTGTCAGGTCGAACGTCGGCATACCCCCGGCGCGCATCTGTGCATTCGGGTGGCGCAGGAGTGCAGGTATCTGGGTCCGCGGAATCTTTTTCGTAATTCCCACCAGCGATGGAGCAAACGCAGTTCCTTGCGCCAGAGGTCCATGGCACGCCGAGCATCCCTCAGACAGAAACAGAGAGCGCCCAGGACTTGGCAGCGCTGCCGGGGCTGAAACTGTAGCGACCGGCGAACTGGCCGCTGCCGGGGCCGCGACCGAGGCAGACGCTTGGGCGGTAGCCGGCGCTGCTTTCGCCGCCGTCACCTCCGGGGGACCCATCTCCGGATACGGAATTCCGCCCCCCTGGGCTGCGGTTTGGGCAACGCTGGACGGCTGGGCAACGCTGGGCGGCTGCGCTGGTGCCGGCGAATGCAGCGTGCGCAAATAAGCCAGCAGCATGCTGAGCTGCTGCGCTGTGCCAGTAAACGGGGGCATCCCTCCCGCTCTCATGGTGCTATTCGGGTTTTGCAGCAGTTGCGCCAGTTGCGCATCGGAAAGATGCGCAATCAGAGGAGCCAGCGCGGGCGCTCGTCCGCCTTGTCCGGCGGGTCCGTGACAGGCAAAACAGGCGTGCTGCTGGAACAGTTGTTGGCCCGCAATCGCGGCGGCGGTTCGCTGGGACGGCGCCGGGGCCGGCCCCGGCGCAGCTTCGGACGGAGCGCCTGCTACAGCAGCCGGCGCGCTTGCCGTACTCACGCTTGCGACGGTCGGCTGCAGCGAGGCGCCGGAAGAGGCCTGCACATTCGCCTCACTGGTCCCAATCACTCCCAGGTACGCCAGCAGAGCTGTCATGTCGGTTGAGGAGAGATCAAAAGCAGGCATGTGGCCGGCCCGCATCGCGGCATTCGGGTTGTGCACCAGATCAGTTAACTGCTCCGGAGTGAACTTGGTCGTAATCCCCTTCAGGCTTGGCGCAACAGTGGTGCCCAGGCCAACATCGCCGTGGCAACCCGAGCATCCTTGCGCCTGAAAGACACCTTTGCCTTGCGACACCAGCGGATTCACCGGGCCAATCGGAAGGGCAAGCGGACCGGTGCTCCCGGGCGACTCGATGTACGGACGGAAGGGCGCGGCTGTGTATTCTTTTTCCTCCTGCGCCTGCAAAGCCAGTTGCGTGGCGACCGTTGGATCTTTACGGTCATCTACGGTGCTCTTTACTCCCAAAAAGACAGTTCCCAGAAGGACAACGGCCACGGCCAGCACCGGAATGGGCCGGCGCCATGGTCTCCGCTCCAGACTGCGATCGAGAAACGGCAACAGGAAGAACAACGCCGCAAGCACAGCCGGAGTAATCACCACCGCAAATACTACCTTCGGACCTTCCCAGAACTTGAGCCACTCGAACATGGGAAGGTAATACCACTCTGGCCGAGGCAGAAAATGGGTGTCGGCCGGATTCGCAATGGGGCCGAGAGGAACCGGATGGCCATAAGCCAGAAATCCAAGGCCCACCATGATCAGCAAGGCGAAAGCCATGTCCATCAGGACCTGGCGTGGATAGAAGCTTTCGGGAGGCAACTCGGGTCCGAGGGGCTGCTGTTCGATGGGGCCGGCTGCGCCAGCCTTGCGGAAGAGAAAGATGTGAATGCTGATGAACGCAAAGATCGTCGCCGGGATCAGAAAGACATGCGCCACATAAAAGCGCGACAAGGTAAGCGTGCCGATGGTATCGCCGCCCCGCATCAGCCTTGTAAGCCATGCGCCGATCCACGGAATCTCTCCAACAATATTTGTTCCCACCGCGGTGGCGAAATAGGCTCTCTGGTCCCATGGAAGCAGATAACCCGTAAAGCCCATACCCAGCACTAAGAGAGAAAGCGTCGCCCCGGAGATCCAGAGCAATTCGCGGCGGCCCTTGAATGATCCGTAAAGGAATGTTTGCAGAAAGTGCAGCCCCAGGACGATAATCATCGCGCTGGCGCCGTAGTAATGCAGGCTGCGCAAGAAAGAACCCGCCGCAACCTGCTTGGTAATGTAAGCGACGCTGGTATGGGCTGTCTCCGCCGAAGGCACATAGTAAAGCGCCAGGCAGATGCCGGTAATGATCTGCGAAATAAAGATAAACAGCAGCCCCGAGCCGAAGACGTAGGCAAACCTTGCGCCGCCCGGAATCGGCTCGTCGAGCGAAACCTTCATCAGTTGGTCTACGCCCGCGCGCCGGTCGAGCCAGTGAAATATGCGCCGGGGAAGGCTCCCGCTCGCCGATGAACCCGTCTCTGCTTTCTCTCTATGGTCCACTCTTATACCCTCATCGCAGCTAGCTTAACTTTTCTTGATTCGGAACGTTTGACCGGAAATACTCAAAGCGAACCTGTAGTTTGCCGTTCTTTGTCCGGATCGGCAGTGGATCCATGCCGCGCGGGGCCGGCCCGGAAACATATTTTCCGTCAGGCTCGAATACGCTTCCGTGACACGGACACAAAAAGTCGTTCTGCGCCTTTTGCCAGGAGACGCTACAGCCCAGGTGGGGACAAATGGAGGACAGCACCTCCAACTGACCCGCGGCGTTCCGTGTCACATAGACCGACTGAGCGGATACCACCTCCCGCCAGCCATCGCGCTGGGCAAAAGTGATGGTCTTGCGTACTGGAGCTTTGTCTGCGGTGAACTCGGACATGTCGCCCACGTCCGACCACTGCGTGCCCGCCGCTTTGGCGTAAAGCGGGTAAAGAACATAGCGCAAGACAGGTATCGCGAGAAATGCCCCCATACCTGCCGAACCGATGGCTACCAACGTGCCAAAAAAGGAACGCCGGTTGATGACGATCACATCTCTGTTGCCAGCGACGATCTCCGTATGTCTTTCCTGTTCCACGTCGTCTCCTAGAACTGGTTGCATCAATAGGTACGGCCTCAAGCGAAGGACTTACGGGTGAGGCAGATAGTAGGTTTCAGCTTCTTCCATGGTGCGGAGGAAGCGCCCCGTGTTGTTCAGCGAAGCGGAGCGGCAGGTATCCTGCCGGACTCGCGCCAGCCGGATTCGCGCCCGATGGACACGATCGAGCATGGAGTGGATCGTTCCCGACCGTCGCCTCCAGCAGCAACGCAAGCTGCCGGCTCATCGCAGATGCGAAAAATCGAGCCTCCCAATAAATCGCCACAAAACCTCAGCTGAATTCAGATGCTCTGCGACCCCGTCCTCGTCGTATTCCGAAACACTTCCGTTTTATCTGTCTCTCGTCACTTCGGAGTTTTGAATGCCGCTCTCTTTTAGAAGTTCAGCCACATGCCCAGATACAAACTGTTGTTGTCGGAGGCATTTCGCTTCGCGCCGTCATAATTACTACTGGCGCCGTTGAATTTTGTATATCCCGTATATTCTGCTGTAAGTTCAATATTCTGTACTGGCCAGTAGCCGAATTGGGCCACATATCCATATGTGTCCGGGTTTCCATTATTGCTTCCCGTCACCGGTGCCGGAGCATACAGCAGCGGGTCCGTATTTCCCGTCGTGGAGAAAATGGATCCGGTAGCGGTGTACTTATATCTCCAGTGATACGTGCTGTCCAGTTCCCATGCGTTCAAGTAGTTGGATTTCTGGCTTGCTGCGCCTGTCGCAAAGGACGCTGCGAGATTGGATGATTCGTGCGTATATCTTCCGTGCGCATCCAGCAGATTCGCACCAAATGGATGCTCTAATTGGAAATCGATAGAAGGATCTACGTACCGGTTTTCCGGTCCGCTGATCGCATTGGGAAAGGCATCCACGACGATTCCATAGGTGCCAACTTCCAGATAGGTGTCGCCAAAAGTCTGCTGCCATGCAGCTCGCCAGTAAGGTGCCACGCCGCTGATGTTGTTCGCGAATGTCTTTCCAGTGATCGGCACGGGGCCGCCGGCATGTTCTGACCGATAAAGGGTCACTGCGGTGTAAAAGTGGTTGTCCCACATGCTGTAACCGCCAAGCCCCGCAACATCCTGGGCCAGAGCGCCGTTGATTATCGGCGCTGCGAGCGGCGAGAGTGCGGAGGTGCTGTTGATATAGGGATATCCCCAGACAGGCGTGCTATTCCAGACATCTTCCACGGTCGGGCTATTGTTCAAGGTGATCCCGTACCACCAGTCCTTACCGTCCAGCTTACCTTGATTCGCGTAGCGTAAGTCAGAATTGGTCAAGTTGAAATGGTTACTCTGATGTGAATAGGAGGCCGAGATCAGTGACCCAAAATTCGCAGCGTACGCTCCTGCAAGAAAGATACTCAACTGCTGAGGAAACTCCACAGTATTGTTCTGGGTCCCCGGCTGCGCTACCTGGTCGGCTGTATCAGATAGGATCACCATCGCGGCAAGCGGAATAAACCTCGACAGCAGTAAATCCTTAGAGTTACCGACCTTGTCTTTCGCGGTCATGTCGGTCAGCACATAACCTTTCAGCTTGAAGTTCCGACCAAAGGCCGTCAGCTCCGGTGGTTGGGTGTGGCATACATTGCAGGAAAGGCCTGTCTGCCGCGCGAAACTCGGGACTGCGTGGGCATAGGGAATGCCAAACAGGAAGCACGCAATGGCAAAAAGACTCAGAACTTTCCGCATATTCATCCTCTCCAATCGAGTAAAGTCTTCACGAAAGCCAACGCCGGAAGATACTGCCGACGATGCTTAGGAACTGTCCCGGGAGCTTGATTGAGCGCCGGAACGTTGCAGCGAAGGGCGCAGGGAATCCCAACGGCGGGATTGTGACGGCATTCGCCACGTTGCATCAGGCCGTCACTGTGCGCGGCCCAGGTTGTTTGTGATTGCCCTCGATCAGATCCGAGTCCCCATGGTACCCTCGTCCCCATGGTACCCTCCTCGGGCCTGTACCTCGCTGGAAAAACTCGCCCAGACTGCGGCGCGGATGGCAGCATTCATTCCCGTAAATCTTCTCCACTGGTCAGGACTGCCAGGTTTCTTACTCGTACAACCCACAGCCGCCGGTTAATTTTCGACGTCTCCTGTCGGAGCCACATTTTATTTTGCACTTGGCGCTCAAGGATACCCGCAAGATCAGCTCCTCCCGTACCCGGAATCTTCGGCGTCCGCAGGGGATGCTTGGGTAGAGTGGAAATGAGTGCAGCCAAGATCTGGATCTCAGGGACAGGCATCGCCCACTCACTTGTTGTGATCATAGACCAAGGCTGAAAACCTAAGATGCGACGCCCGTCACAAATCCACGAGAGCGCACGGCATGGACTTGCTTGTAGTTCCGGGGATCTCCTGTTAGCGAGAACCTCCTTTTGGAATCACGATTCCGTCGAAAGT
>JAJYZE010000106.1 GCA_021800195.1 Acidobacteriota bacterium | reverse complement strand
AGGCGCCCACGGCGCAGCTCGGGACTTGGTTTCTCCCTGTGGCTGCTTGGGTGCAGCGAGCGTTGCCCCCAAAAGCAGCTGCAAAACCATCCACGCGGAGTGCTTCGAAGGCTATCTCCCGCGCAATTGGACAAACCGGCCAGGGATGCGGTCCGCGAGCCATCCTGCAAGGAGATTTCAGTGATAAAGATTGTTCGTTCTCTCTTTTTATGTTTGCTGATCTTCGGACTCACGCGCGCGTCCTATGCCTTCAAGCTGGGCGTTCTGGATGCTCCGCCCCCGACGTTCGACTTCACGGGCGCGCCTCTGGAAATCTCCTTTTCCAGTTGTGGCGCCGGCTTCAGTTCTACCGACGGCTGCGCCTCTATCATCAACGGTACGGGCGCCACCATTACCAGCCTGCTCGTGGATGTGCCGGTGAGCGACCTCGCCGGCCAGACCTCAGTATCTTGCCTGGGAGGTAGACGCAGTCTGTTTACCAGTTGCATCGTCTCTGAGATCGACAATCAAACCCAGTATCAGTTCGACTTCACCGGCGGCGATATCCCTTACTCCCCGTTCAGCAAATGCGACACGGACGACGCCACCTTCTTCCAGATTGAGGAGAAGGGAGTCAACTACCACGATATTACCGCTAATGTGGCGATGACTCCAGAGCCGGCCAACTTCTGGCTACTGGCCAGTGGGATGCTCCTCCTGGCGGGCTTCCTGTACCGGCGGCGACTCTGGTCCAGCACATTGGGCTGCTGAGTTCATCCGTCTCCATCGCCCACTCCCCAATAGGCCCTGCCCTAACCCGGGCAGGGCCTATTCTCGGTCGGCCACGGCCATTGCGTGATCACCGATCCATCGTCGGAGCTATCAGGGAATCTCCACTCGGCCGCACGCTCCCCCGCGGCCACAGAGCGGCTCCCATGGCAGAATCACCGCTACATTTTGTAGCGGCCCATCTCGTCATCGTTAAGATTCTCCAGCCAACGGCGCAGCTCTTCCGGGCTCAGTGTCGAACTTCCGTTCGAGGAGCGGCGAGCTTGCTCGTAGACCTGCTGGGAGACGAAGATCGGGCAGTCGGAGCGCAGCGCAAGAGCGATTGCATCAGAAGGCCGCGCATCCAACGCGATGACCTCACCCGCCTGGTCCATCCATACCGTTGCGTGGAAGGTGTCCTCACGGAGATCCCCGACCACAACCCGGGTTACCCGGCCGTTCAGACTGTCAATTGCATTGCGCAGCAAATCATGCGTCCAGGGGCGGAACGTGGTCGCCTTCTCCATCTCGAGTGCGATCGCATTCGCTTCAAAGATGCCGACCCATATCGGCAACACCACCTCCCCGGCCAGATCGTTCAACACCACAATGGGCATCTTGGTGGAGGAATCGATCATGAGACCGCGGATACGAACCTCGACTTCTGGTCCCGATTCGCGGTCCTCAGGGTCGGATTTGAAGCCGGGCAGGTGCATGGCCATAGTGTAACCCCAGCCCGGCCCAGCCGGAAATCCATCTTGGAATGCAGCGCCATGGCTCGACCTGCATTCAAGACCCACCATGCGGGCTCAGCCGCTTCGCGCCTTTTTTGCGGTTCCTCTCAGGGCCTCAGCCGCGGCTCTCAAACCCGGGCGTTAAGCGCCTGCTGCGCCAGCAACGTCGGAGAAGGAGAGACGGCGACAGACACCGCAACTCCCAGCAGAGAACTGGGGAAGATCTCCGTGATACGGACATCCAGATAGCCGCCCACCGCGGGGATACGATCACAGGTAAAGTTCACCGTCTTGTTCTGGGTGGAACGCCCGGTCATCTGGCCACGATGGTTGGGTCCGTGTTCCACCATCACGGACACGATCTGGCCCAGATGGCGCGCGTAGTTGCGGCGCTGGATCTCGCGCTGGCGAGCGTTTAGCGTGGCCAGGCGCTGCACCTTGACCTCTTCCGCAATGGAGTCCGCCATGTGCATGGCAGGGGTGTTGGGACGGGGCGAGTACTTGAAGCCATATACCCCGTCATAGCCAACCTCATCCAGCAAGCGGAGCGTCTCCTCAAAGTCGCCGTCGTTCTCTCCCGGAAAGCCCACAATAATGTCTGTTGTCAGGGAGATATCCCGCCGTGCCGCCTTGGTCCATGCGATTCGCTCCAGATACCAATCCCGGGTGTACTCGCGCTGCATGGCGCGCAGCACGTTGCTGGAGCCTGACTGGACCGGAAGATGCACGTGATCGCACAAGCTCGGCACCGCATCGATGGCCGAGACGATATCCCTGGTAAAGTCCCTCGGGTGAGAGGTGGTGAAGCGAACGCGCTTGATACCGTTCACCTCGCCCACCGCGGCCAGAAGTTCAGCAAAGCTGCGCCGGCCGCTGGGGTCCCGATAGCTGTTCACGTTCTGGCCCAAAAGCTGAATCTCGGTAAAACCAAGCTGGGCGATGCGCTGCGCCTCTGCCAGTACGGAGGCTGAACTGCGGCTACGCTCCTTTCCGCGGGTATAAGGCACCACGCAGTAAGCGCAAAACTTGTCGCAGCCTTCGATAATCGTGATGTAGCCGCGGTGGGGATTGGAGCGCGCCGTAAACTCGGTGTCGAAGGTCCGGTCGGTCTGCCGGTCATCCAGACCCGTGATGCGGTTTTCGCCCGCTTCAAGCCGCTCCAACATCTCCGGCAGATGGTTGTAGCTGGCCGAACCTGCCACGAGCGAGACGTAGGGCGCCTTTTCAAAGATCTTGGCTCCCTCCTGCTGGGCAACGCAACCCAAAACCGCAAACTTCTTCCCCTCTCCCTGCATGCGCTTGTACTCGTTCAACCGGTGGAAGACCTTTTGCTCAGCCTTGTCGCGAATGGAGCAAGTGTTGTAAACAATCAGCGTGGCGTCGACTTCGTCCGCGGCTGGGGTATAGCCCTGTCGCAGCAAAGTGCCCACAACTTTCTCGGAGTCGTGAGCATTCATCTGGCAGCCAAAAGTTTCGAGGTAGAAGGTCTTCATGCGCAACCCTCAGTATAGGGCTTGGCTCGGCCTTTTTTGAACCGCGTTGTCTGCTCCATCTCCGGGCCTGGCTGGCTGGGGAAGGTCCTGCGGAGCACCCGCAGATCTCCTCTCCATCGGGATCTTCCAAGGGGCGCATGCGCGCCGACCGGCCGGCATGCTATCCTCGGCCCGAACCCGAGGCGGCGCCATGACGGAAGAGAGCAAGCAGGAAAGACAATCCCGGTCACAACTAAATACGCGGCTGGACAGAGCTTCCACCCGAGCCAGGGAGAATCAGGCCTCAATGCTAGCGCTGCTCGCGGCTCTACGGGCTCAGGAGGACGAGATTCGTCAGGGAGGCGGCGCCAAGGCGGCCGACGCGCAACGGGCCAAAGGCCGGCTGACGGTGCGCGAACGCCTGGCTCGATTGCTGGACCGGGACGCCGAGTTTCTGGAACTCGGCCTGTGGGCCGCCCATGGAATGTATGCCGACTACGGAGGCGCTCCCGGAGCCGGCGTGGTCACCGGCCTGGGCAGGATCTGTGGCCGGCTGTGCATGGTAATCGCCAACGATGCGACCGTCAAGGCGGGAGCCTTCTTTCCCATGACCGCCAAAAAGGTGCTACGCGCACAGATCATCGCTTTGGAGAACCGGATCCCTACGATCTATCTTGTTGATTCGGCCGGCGTCTTCCTCCCCTTGCAGGAGGATGTCTTCCCCGACACCGATGACTTCGGACGCGTCTTTCGTAACAACGCCGTCATGAGCTCGCTGGGCATTCCGCAGATCACCGCGATCATGGGCATGTGCGTTGCCGGCGGAGCGTACCTGCCCGTGATGACCGATACCGTTCTGATGACCGAGGGATCCGGCCTCTTTCTCGCCGGCCCCTCTCTGGTGCAGGCAGCCATCGGGCAGAAGACGGAAGCCGAGGAGCTTGGAGGCGCCACCATGCACGCTGAGATCTCTGGAACCGTGGACTTCAAGGAGCCCGACGATGCGGCCTGTCTGGCCCGGCTGCGCAGTCTGGTCGGCCTGATGGGACAGCGAGCCACTGGGCCCTTCTCCACAACCCCCTTCGATGCGGAGCAAGATGCGCCTCGCTTCCCCGCCGAGGACCTCTACGGATTGCTCGATCCATCCCCAGGAGCCGGCAACATCTATGACATGCGCGAGATCATCGCCCGCATCGTCGACCGCAGCGAGTTCCAGGAGTACAAGGCGGAGTTTGGCCGAACCCTGCTTTGCGGATACGCGCACATCGGCGGCCACGCGGTCGGCATCGTCGCCAACCAGAAGATCAACCAGACCCAGACCGTGGCTATGGGTCCCCTGGCGGGCAGCAAACGGATCGAAGTCGGCGGCGTGATCTATACCGAGGCCGCGCAGAAGGCGGCGCGCTTCATCATGGACTGCAACCAGAACCTGGTCCCCCTAGTGTTTCTGCATGATGTCAACGGCTTCATGGTCGGCAAGGACGCTGAGTGGTCAGGGATCATTCGCGCCGGAGCCAAGATGGTCTCGGTCGTAAGCACCAGCGTGGTGCCCAAAATTACGGTCATCATCGGCGGAAGCTTTGGAGCCGGGCATTACGCCATGTGTGGCAAGGCCTATGATCCACGGTTTGTCTTCGCCTGGCCAACCGCGCGCTACGCCGTTATGAGCGGCGCCTCAGCCGCCGGCACCTTGGCGGAAGTTCGCGCCCGACAGTTGGAACGCGGAGGCAAACAGCTCAACCCGGAACAGAGACAAGCGCTTTACAACGACATCAAGGAGACCTACGATGCGCAGGCGGACCCGAGATATGCCGCAGCGAGACTGTGGATCGATGCCATCATCGACCCCGCCCAGACCCGCCAGGCGCTGATCACCTCGCTACAAGCCTGCGCGCTGAATCCAGAGGTGGCAAGATTCAATCCAGGCGTGCTGCAAACTTAAAGAAGCGCAACGCAAACTTCCGCCAATCCCAGCCGGCTACGCAACTTCCGGCCGGGGCGGGCCGAGGGTTGTAGAGCATTGCGATCGAAGCCTCTTCTTCGGAAACCGCCGGAGTCCACCGCTTCGGGTTCGATAGTCGCCCACAGGACTGGGCAGCCGCCTTCCCTGGGTTGTATGATTCGCTGGCTCGGCCCGAAGGCGGATCGCGGCAGCCGGAGTGCATGGTGGGCCGGAGTGTATGGTGGGCCGGAGTGTATGGTGGGCCGGAGCGCATGGTGGGAAGGATCGGCAGCCTTCTCAATACCTACCAAAGATCAGCGCCAGGCCATGGCGCACGGAACTCAACCAAGGAGCCGAAACGATGGATGTTGCAGTTGAGCAAGCAGAACGCTTATACCCATTCGTCCTCACCGAAGACCAGGAGGCGCTGCGCAGGGAGATTCGCCATTTCGCCGCGCGCGAGATCGCGCCGTTCATCATGGAGTGGGACGAGAAGAGTGAGTTTCCCGTTGCGGCTGTCAAGAAGCTGGGGGAGATGGGGCTACTGGGCGTGATCTTTCCCTCCGAGTACGGCGGCGCTGGGATGGGGTACGTCGACTATGTGCTGGCCATCGAGGAGCTCTCCGCCGTCGATGGCTCCATCGGCCTGACCGTGGCGGCGCATAACTCACTGGGCTCCAATCACATCTTTTTGGCCGGCAATGAAGAACAGCGGCGAAGATATCTCCCCAAACTGGCAACCGGCCAATCTCTGGCCGCCTGGGGGCTCACGGAGCCCGGGTCCGGCTCCGACGCCGGAGGCGCGCGAACCACCGCCGTGCGCAAAGGCAACCGATGGATTCTCAACGGAACCAAGACGTTTATCACCAACGGACACTTCGCTGATGTGCTGGTGGTGATCGCCGTGACGGACAAGTCCAAAGGAACGCACGGCCTCTCGGCCTTTGTGGTGGAAAAAGATACCAAAGGCTTTCGCGCGGGAAAGAAGGAGAACAAGCTCGGACTGCGGGCCAGCGACACCTCCGAGCTGATTTTTGAGGACTGCGAGATTCCCGCCGAAAACCTGCTGGGCGCGGAAGGGGAAGGATTCGTGGATGCAATGCGAATTCTGGACGGCGGCCGTATCTCGATTGCGGCGCTCTCTCTGGGCATCGCGCGCGGAGCTTTGGACGCCGCACTGCGTTACGTCAAGGAACGCCGCCAGTTCGGAAAAGCCATCGCGGAGTTTCAGGGAATCCAGTGGAAGCTGGCCGATATGGCCACCGAGTTGGATGCGGCACGCCTGCTCACGCAGCGCGCAGCGCTGTTGAAGGATGCCGGGCGAAGGATCACCCGAGAGTCGGCTATGGCCAAGCTCTTTGCCAGTGAGGTGGCTGTGCAGATCTGCAATGAGGCGGTACAGTTGTTCGGCGGCTACGGTTTCATCAAAGACTATCCGGCCGAGAAGTTCTATCGTGACGTCAAGCTGTGCACCATCGGAGAGGGAACCAGTGAGATCCAACGCATGGTCATCGCGCGCGAAATCCTGAAGGTGCAACCCTCCCGCGGATAAAGCAATCCTTCCTTGGAGGGGAGTTGGCCAAAGCGAGCCTGCCGGGCGATCTCTTACGGGAGATCGCCCGGCTGATGACGCATCCTTTGTGGGGTGTTGCCAGAAAGCTCGCTGCGGAGATCTGCCCAGGCACCGCCTGCTCGCTCGAAGGCGGCCTGATCCGTTGGTTTCGCCTGAGCTCCTGCATGCGCTCGGCAGCAACCCAAGAGCCGGAGATCGCAGCCATGAGGCTGGGAAAGAAGAGATGCCGTGAACCAAGCCGTCAAGATCGTGGAGTGCCCTCGCGATGCCTGGCAGAGTCTGAGGGGGCAGATTCCCACCATGCGCAAAGCCGCTTACCTGCAGCAACTCTTCGAAGCGGGCTTTGAACACATCGATGCGGTCAGCTTCGTCTCCCCCTCGGCCGTCCCGCAGATGGCGGACTCCGAAGAGGTCCTGCAACGGCTGGCTCCATTGCCGGAAGGACTGGAGTTGATCGGGATCGTCGTCAATCTTCGTGGAGCGCAGCGGGCCGCTGCTACCGGAAGGATCAACACCCTGGGCTTCCCTTACTCCATCTCGCCCGGATTTCTTCGCCGCAATCAAAACCAGACTCAGTTGGAGGCGCTCCATGCGCTGGAGGAGATTCGAAGCCATGCCCACGGCGCCGGTTTGGCCCTGATAGCCTATATCTCCATGGCATTCGGCAATCCTGATGATGATCCCTGGAGCCTGTCCTCACTGATCGATGCCTGCGCCACCCTGAAGAGCTTCGGCATCGGGCAGGTCTCCCTGGCTGATACCGTGGGCATCGCCACCCCCCCGCAGCTTATGCAGGTGGTCACTGAGGTGGTGGCTCAGCATCCAGACCTGGAGATCGGGGTACACCTGCATGCGCGTCGGGACCAGGCCGCTGACCTCGTTCAGGCCGCCTTTGCCGGCGGCTGTCGCCGCTTTGATGCCGCCATCGGCGGGCTGGGCGGTTGCCCCTTCGCCCAGGACGAGTTGGTAGGAAACATCCCCACCGAGATTCTTCTTCGGGTGCTCCGCGAACTGGACGCCACCATCCCGCAGATTCAGCCATTGCATGAACTTATCTCCGAGACAGAACGAATTGCCAGCGAGTTCAGCAAGCATTCCCCAGCGGAGCAGCAGCCCCCGGACCAAGGAGAAACAACGTGAGCTACGCAACGGTTGAGGTGCACGAGCAGGAGTGGGTGCGTAGAATTCGGCTCAACCGGCCGGAACGGCGCAACGCCCTGACTCCCCAGATGCAGACCGAACTGACCGTCGCCCTCGAGGAGGCCGCCGCCGGAGCCTGCCGCGTAATCGTGTTGGAGGGGGCCGGCGAAGCATTTTGCTCCGGACTGGATCTATCCGCGCTGCAGGCGGCCAAAGACAAGAGCGCGCTGGAACACCGGGAGGACGCGGAACGTGTGTCCCGGCTCTTCCGCACGTTATATGAGCTGCCCAAAGCCACCATCGCCGCAGTGCATGGAGCGGCAATTGCCGGAGGAACCGGTCTGGCCACCATCTGCGACTTCACTCTGGCCGCGCCAGAGGCCAAGTTTGGTTACTCAGAGGTGCGGATTGGATTCCTTCCGGCACTCGTCTCGGCCTATCTGGTCCTGCAGATTGGCGAGAAGCGCGCTCGCGATCTGCTGCTCACTGGAAGGCTCTTTGACGCCGCCGAGGGTCATCGCCTGGGATTGGTCACCGAGGTCGTCGCTGCCCCCGATCTCGCAGCCCGCGTGCAGGCGCTCGCACAGACGCTCAGCGCAAACAGTCCGGCCGGCGTTCAGGCCACCAAGAAGCTGTTAGCCGCACAGAGCCAGGCCTGGCTGGATGAGGCCATCGCGCTCTCCCTGCAGGCCAACGCAACCGCCCGGGAGACAGTTGACTTTCAGGAGGGCGTGGCTGCGTTCCTGGAAAAGCGAAGGCCGCGGTGGCTCTGAACCACGCAAGCAGAGGCGGGATGGAGACCTGCTGGCCCGCTGGCCTCCCAACCCATCCTTGCGTTCTTTGCGTCACTCGGCACCCTCCCGACGACGCAGCCCGGCATGCGGGACTCACCTCAGCCTTCAAGTTCAACCAGACCCGCGTCTGGTCGAATCGTCACGCTGTAAACCAGCGAAGTCCCGACCGAAGCGTCATAGCCGGTACGCCTT
>JAJYZE010000105.1 GCA_021800195.1 Acidobacteriota bacterium | reverse complement strand
GAAACTCTGCACCACGCGTCACCTTCGCGCACTTCTCACATCCTGCCGCCATCGCCAACCTCTGCTGCTGTTCCATCCACGCTCACCTCGATGATTGCAAACTAGAACATCGGACGGTGGAAACGTACGAACTTAATCAATCAGAGTCGCCCTAAAAGATTCTAGGCATTGGCTCCGTGACACTTCTTGTACTTCTTGCCGGAGCCGCAGAAGCAGGGGTCGTTTCGACCGATCGTCTCGCCGGTGCGGCGCTGGGTGGCGACAGCGGTTGCGGCGCCACCGGCCTGGCGGGCCGCAGCCAGGTCTCGCTGTTTGTTACGTTGGAACTCCCGCTCCAGGGCGTCGATGGTGGTCGAAGGAGACCGAGTGGGAACGATGGGGGGCGGCGCCTGTTGCTGGGGGGGCGGCGCTGGCGGCTCGCCGCCGGGGAGGCGTTGAGGTGGGGCCGGAAAGCCCGGAGCGGTGTTCGTCAGATTCAGCCGCGATAGCTGCTCGACGCTCTCGATCAGCGTTCCGTCAGGAGCCAGGATCTGCATGCGGAAGAGGTTGCGTGCCGTGTCCTCCTGGAAGCGCATCATCATGGCCTCGAACAGTTCAAAGGACTCCTTTTTGTACTCCACCAGAGGGTCCACCTGACCGTAGCCGCGCAGGCCGATGCCTTCTTTCAGGTGGTCCATATTGAGCAGATGCTCCTTCCAAAGAGCATCGAGCACGGAGAGCATCACAACGCGCTCATGGTAACGTAGCTGGCTTTCACCGAGGATCTGCTCCTTGGTGTTGTAGCCCTGCTGCAGCTTCTCGTAGATGGCTTCTCCGAGTTCATGACGGTTGAGCTGGGAGGCATCAATCTCTGGGGTCAGATCGGCGCCGAAGATATCCTTGATCTGCTTGAAGATGTTCTCTGTGTCCCACATCTCCGGATGGACCTTTTCGGGGGCATACTCATCCAGAATGCCGGACAAGATGGTGGAGACATAATCTTCGGTGATGAGTTGCTTCTGATTGACGCCCTCCATGAGCTGGTGGCGCAGCGAGTAGACGGCCTCACGCTGCTTGTTCATGACGTCGTCGTACTCCAAAACGTGCTTGCGGGACTCGAAGTTCTGGCTTTCGACGGCCTTCTGCGCGCCTTCGATCCGTTTGGAGATCATCCTGCTCTCGATGGGAACGCCTTCTTCCATGCCCAGGGACTGGAGCAGATTGGAGACCCATTCTCGAGCGAAGATGCGCATCAGGTCATCTTCCAGGGAAAGAAAGAACCGCGAGCTGCCCGGATCGCCCTGACGGCCTGCGCGGCCGCGAAGCTGATTGTCCACGCGGCGGGACTCATGGCGCTCTGTGCCGAGGATGTGCAGGCCACCAGCTTCCACCACAGCATCATGTTCGGCCTTGGTGGCAGCGGCGTGGGATTGCAGTGCGGTTTCCCACTCCTGTTGCGAGACTTCAAACTCCTGCGACTGATAGTAGAAGCGAATGAAGCCGGGGGCCGCAACGGGGTGGATGGTTCCTTCGGCGGCCGAGACAGCACGGGCGATCTTGCGCTTGACCAGATCCTGGCGAGCCATGAACTCGGGGTTGCCTCCGAGCAGAATGTCCGTGCCGCGACCGGCCATGTTGGTGGAAATGGTCACCATGCCCAGACGGCCCGCCTGGGCCACGATCTCGGCCTCCTTCTCATGGAACTTGGCGTTGAGGACGACGTGCCGGACGCCTTTGCGCTTGAGAATCTCCGAAAGTAGCTCGGACTTTTCGATGCTGGTGGTGCCCACCAGAACGGGTTGTTTGGCTGCATGCAGACGTTCAATCTCGTCGGCCACAGCGAAGTACTTCTCCTTGGCCGTTCGGAAAACCACGTCCGGGTGCTCGATGCGGAGCATGGGACGGTTGGTGGGGATCACAAGGATATCGAGCTTGTAGATGGAATCGAACTCGGAGGCCTCCGTCTCCGCGGTGCCGGTCATGCCGGAGAGCTTTTTGTAAAGGCGGAAGTAGTTCTGAAAAGTGATGGTCGCCAGGGTCTGGTCTTCCTTGCGGACCTGCACGCCTTCTTTGGCTTCGACGGCCTGGTGGAGTCCGTCGGACCAGCGGCGTCCTGGCATCAGGCGGCCAGTGAACTCATCGACGATGATGACTTCGCCATCCTTGACCACGTACTCTACGTCGCGGCGGTAGAGCGTGTGGGCCTTGATGGCGACCTCGATGTGGCGCTTCATGTCCCAGTTCTCCGGGTCGGCGATGCTGCTGATACCGAGCAACTTTTCAATTTTTTCGTAACCCTCGTCAGTGACGGTAATGGCGCGGGCCTTTTCGTCCACAACGTAATCCCCACTCCAGGTCTTGGTCTCCAGGGTCTCGACCAGCTCTCCCTGCTCGAGTTGGGGCACGATGGCGTTGGCCAAGGTGTATTTGTCGGTGGTCTTGTCGGTCGGCCCTGAGATGATCAGAGGCGTGCGGGCTTCGTCGATCAGGATGGAGTCCACCTCGTCAACGATGCAGTAGTTCTGGCCGCGCTGTACCATGTCGGCGAGATCGAACTTCATGTTGTCGCGGAGGTAGTCGAAGCCGAACTCGTTGTTGGTGCCATAGGTGATGTCGGCGGCGTAGGCGGCCCGGCGCTCGGCGTCGGAGAGGTCATGGACGATGACCCCGACGCTGAGGCCAAGGAAGCCGTAAATTTTGCCCATCCACTCTGCATCGCGCTTGGCCAGGTAGTCGTTGACCGTGACGACGTGAACGCCGCGTCCGGCCAAAGCGTTTAGATAGCAGGGTAGCGTGGCAACCAGGGTTTTGCCCTCGCCGGTCTTCATCTCGGCAATCTTGCCCTGGTGGAGGGCCATGCCGCCGATCATCTGCACGTCGAAGTGGCGCATGCCGACGACCCGGCGGCCGGCCTCCCGGACCACGGCAAAGGCCTCCGGCAGAAGATCGTCGAGGGCTTGCTTTTCAGCCGCGAGAATTTCCTGTTCATCGGTCAGGTTCTGGGTGGCAGCCGCGATGCGGGCCCGGAATTCTGTGGTTTTGGCCGCCAGATCGGCGTCAGAGAGCTGTTGCAAAGCAGCTTCATAGCCGTTGATCTGCGTCAGCGTGGGAAGCATGCGTTTGACGGCGCGTTCGTTGCTCGTTCCGAAGAGTTTTGCGAGGGTCTTGTTGAACACGGGGATGAATCCTTTGCTGGTAGCGCGCAGACGCGGAAGGAAGAGTAGGAACCGGGACTGTGGACGGTCGGGGGTCGCCGGTTTAACTCAGGCGAGAGGTGACGGTTTCCAGCGCGGCGGCGTACTCAGCCGGGGGGTACATGGTCCAAGCAGCAGCCCCAGGCATGCTATGGGCCGGTGCAAGCTCCAGGGACTCTGCTGCATGAGCGTCAGTGCCGACAGCCGGAGGCTGAGACAGACCGGCAGCGGCGGCGCTCTGCATCTGAAGCAAAAGACTGTATAGGTAGCCTCCGCCCAGGACGAAGTCCGCCCGGCCAAGGGCGCGTGTCGGCGCGCCGCCCCAGCGGGCAAAGAGCACCCGGTGCGGAGCCTGCTCGGCACTCAGCGAAGACAGCAGCAGCAGCAAACAGGCGAGATGGCGGTTGCGCAGGGGCATGGCTCTCCTCCATCTTAAACGAAATGCAGGCCCTCCGGAGGGCGGATTGTTCTAACAGGGAGCCTGCGGCCTGCTTCGGCTGGGCTGGCTTCGGGGTGGATGCAACCGTTCGGGAAGGCTATGCTGGGTGCGTGCCCCGGATGCGTGGATGAAGCAGCCGGCAGAGGGCCGTTTGGAGATGGGAAAGGATAAATCGATGAGTCAAAAGGCAGTTGTGTTTGCCCGGGAGCATGGGAAGCGGTTTGTGAGCGAATTGAAAGATCTTTTGAGGATTCCTTCGGTGTCCACGGCTCCGGAACACGCCGGAGATGTGCGCCGGGCGGCGGAGTTCGTCGCCGCTGGACTGCGCTCAGCCGGCTTGGAGCAAGTGCGTCTGGTCGAGACGAGTACAGAACCCTCCCCTGAAAGGGTGGGACGTCAGGGCCACCCACTGGTCTACGCCGAGTGGCTGCACGCCGAGCCGTTGCCCGATGGGAGTCCGCGTCCCACAGTGCTTTTGTATGGGCACTATGACGTTCAACCCGCCGAGCCGCTGGAGGCGTGGAAGTCTCCGCCCTTTGAACCGACGGAACGGGATGGGAACCTCTATGCCCGGGGTGCGGTGGATGACAAAGGACAGATGTGGATGCACGTGAAGGCGCTCGAGTCGCTGCTGAAGGCCGACGGAAGACTGCCGGTGAATGTGCGGGTTTTGATGGAGGGCGAGGAGGAGGTCGGCGGTGAGGGAATTGCAGCTTTTGTGCGCGAGCACGGGGATCTACTGAAAGCCGATGTGGCGCTGGTCAGCGATACGGAGATGTTTGCCCCGGAACTCCCCACCCTTTGCGTGGGGCTGCGCGGAATGATCTACACGGAGTTGGAGGCTCAGGGTGCGGCCACGGATCTGCACTCGGGGATGTACGGAGGGGCAGCGCCAAATCCGCTGGTGGCGCTGGCGCAGATCATCGCGCAGTTGAAAGGTTCCGATGGCCGCATCAAGATCCCCAGCTTCTATGACGGGATCGAGGAACCGAAGTCGGCAGAGTTGAAGGCCTGGCGATCCCTACCGTTCGATGAGGAAGAGTACCGCCGGCGCGAGGTGGGTTCGACCGAACTGACCGGGGAGGAGGAATTCTCTGTGCTGGAGAGGACCTGGGCGCGGCCCACGATGGATGTCCATGGAATCTCAGGAGGTTTTACCGGTGTGGGAGCCAAGACGGTCATTCCGGCCAAGGCTTCAGCCAAGATCAGCTTCCGCCTGGTTCCGGGGATGAATCCGGAGGAGACCTTTTCAAAATACCGGAAGTTTGTCGAACAGATCTGCCCTCGAGGCGTGAAAGTGAAGGCGACTCTGATTCATTCCGGCGATCCGATTGTGGTCAGCACGGACAACCGCTATGTCCACGCGGCCACGGAGGCGATGAAGGAGGTCTTTGGCAAACCGACCGTCTTTGTTCGAGGTGGAGGGTCGATTCCTATTGTTGGAGATTTCGTGCGCGAACTGAAAACTCCTACGGTGCTGATGGGTTTTGGGCTACCGGATGACAATCTGCATGCCCCCAATGAGAAGTTCCATCTGGCTAACTTTCACCGCGGAATTGAATCGATTGTGCGGTTTCTGGATAAGGTTGGGGATTCGGCCGAGGCGGGGATCTGATGGCTTTGCCACTGCAGGCTGGCCGCCTGCCGGTGCATGGATTTGTGCTGGCCGGGGGCAAGAGCGCGCGGATGGGATCTGATAAGGCGCGGCTTCCGTTCCTGGGCAGGCCGATGGTGGAGTTGGCGGTGGAGAAGCTGCGGGGGTTTTGTGCAGAGGTAAGCATCGCCGGGAACCGCGCGGATTTGGGTGAGTTTGCGCCCGTGGTTCCAGAGACGCGGTTGGAGACGGGGCCGGCAGCGGGAATCGAAGCTGGTCTCGCTGCGTCTCGCCAGCCGTGGTCGATCTTTCTGCCGGTAGACGCTCCACTGGTGCCGGCGCGTCTGCTGCGGCGATGGAGCGAGGCCGTGCTGGCCGGGCAAGGGCTGGCTGCGAGTTATCTCCGCTGTGGAGGAAGCCAACCCACGTTCTGCATGGTCCGAGCCGATTGCAGGGAAAGACTCTCGGCGGGCTTGGATCAAGGCTGTCGAAGACTGGAGGAGTTACTGAAGATAGCCGGCGGCGGAGGAATCTGGGTATGCGATGCGCAGGATCTGGCTGAAGTGGCCGACCAGAGGTCCGCCGCACACTGGTTCACCAACATCAATACCCCTCAGGAGTTGGTCTTGGCGGAGCGTCTGGCGCAGCCGGGTGGGGCAATCGATTGGGAGAGCTGAATGTTTCCAGGCCGACCCGTGAAGGATGCGGAGAGCCAGCCGGCGCCGCTCGGGCCGTCTCCGGCGCAGGAGCGGCGGCTCGCTTAGCGCATCAAGAACGCCATTGCCCAAACCGTGAACGTACCCGCGCAGGTGCCGGCTGTGGATTTCCAGCAGGGAATGCCGGAATCAAAAGCGTGCATCATAAGAAGGAACAGCAATGAGAGAACCGGAGCGGCATTCTGATTCTTCCCAACCCGGAGGGCCTTGCGAGCCGGCTCCGTCATCGGCCTCCGGCGAGCGGGCTAATGGATTAGATCCTTCGTCAGCGCCTTTGCCACGCGGCCCGCAAGAAGGAGCGTCTGGCGGCGAGGCGGAGCAGGCCGAGAGGCCACTGATTGAGGATGTCTCGGCCGATGTCGCTCCCGTGGTGGAGGAGTTTATCGCCGAGGCAGCCCAGGCGAACCTGGATCAGGAGGCGGAGGTTGCGGCCGAGACGCCGGTGCTGCTGGAAAGTGTAGCCGGAGACCAGCAGAAGGCTGTCGAAGATATCGTTCCGTTCATCGCCTTCGAACACGTCAACAAGTCCTTTGGCAGTCGGATGGTGCTCAGCGATGTGAGTTTTTATGTGCAGCCCGGCGAAACGCTGTGCATCTTGGGCCGCAGCGGGGTCGGTAAATCAGTCTCTCTGCGGATCATTCTGGGATTTCTAAAGGCCGACAGCGGGACAGTGAGGGTGGCGGGGCAGGACATAGGCGGGCTGAGCGAGAACGAGATACAGGATGTGCGGCGAAAGGTGACGATGGTCTTCCAGAACGGAGCGCTGTTTGATTCGATTTCGGTGGGAGAGAATGTGGCTTTCCCGCTGCGCGAGCGCGGCAATCTTCAGGAAGATCAGATCTTGCAGGTCGTCCGGGGTTTACTTGAGATGGCTGGGGTGGCGGGGATGGAGGATCAGCTGCCTGCGGAGCTGTCCACCGGGATGAAGCGTTCAGTAGCGATTGCACGAGCCCTGGCGGCGCAGCCCTCCGCGATTCTCTATGACGAGCCGACCACGATGGTGGATCCACTGATGGGGCACCTGCTGGGCAACCTCATTCAGCGGCTCAAGATGCAGTTGCACCTTACCAGCATCATTGTGACCCATGACATGCGCTTTGCCGAAAAGCTGGCGGACCGGTTGGTCTTTCTCGATGAAGGTGTAGTTCGCTTCTTCGGTACCCCGGAGGAGATGCGCTCCAGCCCAGACCCGATGCTACGAGAGTTTTTTTCCAGGGACGAGTTGGTGATGCCGGTATAGAAGCCTCTCAACCGGCTATCAACTTAAGTGCCTGGTTTTGCAACGCGTGAACCTTATATGATAACGAATCTTAGAAACCAGTAATAATTTCTTCAAACTTTAGTGAGACGGGTGATATACAAGAGGTTAACCGAGATCACCACAAGAACTCTGGCCATGTACGGTATGGCGGAACCAGCGGCTCGGAAGAGGGAATCGTACTGCGGGGACGCACGATGGGGACTCTTGACTATTTGAAGCAAGCAACGATCTCAAGCCAGCGGCGGCAGATGGCTCGAGCACAAGAGCGAATACGGCTGTTTGCTAGACCATCGATCGCGATCACGGTGTGGGCGATGTCGGACTTCCTCAGCGCATTGCTGGCCGGATTCATTGCCTTCCGTATTCATCTGGATCCAGTGGCGGTGCCCACCTCTGATCCCGTCCTACGGCATCTGGAGGCCGCTGCGCCGCTGGTCTACTTCGCATATCTGCTGGTCTTCAGTTTGTATGTTGTTGTTTTCGCAAGACTGTACGGACTTTACCGTCCGCCCGATGTGCGCAGCGGCTTGAACGAACAGCGGCTCACGGTGCAGGCTACGCTCACCTCGGGTCTGATGCTGTGCGGCACGTTGTACGTCATGAAGGAGTATGCCGTTTCGCGGGTGGTGGTGGCGCTGACGATCTTCATTACCCTAGCTTTTTTGATGTTGCGCCGCGCCATTGAGCGCAAGATGATGCAGCGCAGGTTCCTGCAGGGGCGGGAGACCAGGAACGTTTTGATTGTGGGCAATGGGCGGGTGGCGCAGGCGCTTCGCAATCATCTTCAGGCGTTGCCCCATATGGGCTTCCGGTTCATGGGGTTTATCTCTCTGGACGCGGAGGCCGAAGAGCCCGCCAATGCGCAGTCCATAGGAAGTATTCATAACTGTGTCAGTCTGGCGCGCTCGCTTTTTGTGGATGAAATCTACTTCTCAACCCCAGCCGACAAGCAGACGGTGATCTCGGTGGTTGAGGAGGCTCGAGTGCATGGCATTGAGGTGCGGGTAGTGCCTGATCTATATGACGGCCTGGCCTGGAACGCTCCCGTGGAATTCATTGGACAATTTCCAACCATTCCTCTACACCAGCGGCAGTTTCCCCGCGGAGCGTTTTTACTGAAACGTGGGCTGGACGTCCTGCTCTCGGTGCTTGCGCTGCTGGTGATCGCGCCCTTCATGGCCGCAATCGCCCTTTTGATCCGTCTGGACTCTCCGGGGCCGGTCTTCTACCGAGCGGTACGCATCGGACGAAAGGGGAGAACGTTTACTTGTCTGAAGTTCCGCACCATGGTGGTCAATGCGGATCAGTTGCAGCAGAATCTGGAACATAAGAACGAGCGCGATGGGATCTTGTTCAAGATCAGCAATGATCCGCGCATTACTCGGGTCGGAGGGTGGTTACGAAAGTACTCGTTGGATGAGCTGCCACAGTTTTTCAACGTATTGATTGGAGACATGA
>JAJYZE010000104.1 GCA_021800195.1 Acidobacteriota bacterium | reverse complement strand
GGCGATGGCTTCCTCTCCGGCCCCCATCGCGGCTGCCCAACCGATCTCCCGCCAGACGCGGTGGAGTTTCTCCCCCGCCATGGTTGCCGCTGCGTACCCCGGCGGTCGGCGAGTGTGGCGGATCGGGTACGAGCTTCCGTTGGGACGCATTCAGACCGTTGCCGTCGATCGAGAGGGCCAGGCCTGGGTAGGGATGAATCATGGCCTGTTGGTGTTGCGCACTGATCAGAAGCAAGCCGAGCCCGTCGCCCTTCTGGGAGCCAACTCCGTGCTCTCCATCTTTCACGATGCCGAGGATGATCACTGGATCGGCACGGAGACCTCCGGGCTGCGCGTCCTGCGTCGGCTGGCCTTCCGCAGCGAAGCCGCACTGGATGGTCAGGCCGTGACCAGCGTGGTGCAGACGAAGGACGGCGACGTCTGGATCGGAACCCGCGACGATGGGTTGCGCCGGATCCATAACGGCGCTCTGGCTCAACCGGTGCCGCAGAGTCTGCTCACCAGCGCATTCATCCTTTGCCTGGCGCCTGCGGCGAACGGCGGCCTATGGGTGGGAACCCCGGATGGCCTGAACTTCATTGATGCTCACAATCGGGTGCGGCAGATCACCTCCTCCGACGGCCTGCCGGACGATGATGCGCGGGCGCTCTCCGCGGCGAGGGACGGATCCGTTTGGGTTGGAACCCGCCAGGGACTTGCCCATTTGCAGATGCTTGGATCGCAACTGAAGATCTCCACGCTGACCCGCGCCAATGGGCTGGGTGGCGACATGGTCGGAGCGCTTTTGCTGCGCTCAGGATCTCTCTGGGCGGCAACCTCCGGCGGTCTCTCCCTTATCGGACCGGACGGAAGCATTCGCAACTTCACCACCCGCGATGGCCTGGGCGGCAACATCGTCACCTCCATTGCCCAGGACAGCGCTGGCCACCTTTGGGCCGCCGGCAGCAACGGCAGCCTCGGCTTGTTCCAGGCCGGGCGCTTCCTTCCCGTGGGTCTTCCCATCCCCGCGAACCTCGATGGAGTCCATCGAGTCATTGAGGGGATCACCCCGGACCATCTCGGGTTCCTGTGGCTCCGCATGGATCGTGGCATTCGCCGCATCGCCGTCAGCCGGTTGCTGGAGTGCGTTGGCAAGCTACCCTGCACCCGCGCCGAGGCGGGTGCGGCTGAGGAGAGCTTCGGGCTGGCCGATGGCTTGCCCAACGATGAGGTGGTGGCCGGCGAACCCTCCGCTGGCTGGCTGACCCAGCAAGGTGAGATCTGGTTTCCCACCCGCGGCGGCGTGGCGATCGTGGATACCGAGCACCTGCCACGGGATCGCGTGGCCCCTCCCGTGGTGTTGCAGCAATTCATGGTGGACGACGTCGCCGAACCGCTCGGTGACGCTCTGAACAGGCCGGGCGCAAGCCGCGAGGGCGAAATCACGATCCCCTTCGGCCATGCTCGCTTCACGATCGTCTATGACGGGCTAAGCTTCGCTGCGCCCTCGGAGGTCCGCTATCGCTTTCGTCTGCAGGGGTTCGACAAGCAGTGGACCGAGGCCGGGGATCGGCGCTTCGCCACCTACACCAACCTCCCTCCAGGCGGCTATCTTTTCCGGGTTCAGGCCAGGAACAAGGATGGAGTATGGAACCGCGCCGGGGCGGAGTTGAGCTTCCGCATTATCCCTCCCCTCTATCGCAGATGGTGGTTCCTTCTCTTGAGCCTGCTGGCGCTTCTGGCCGTGCTGGCGGGAGTCTACCTGTTGCGGCTGCGCCGGTTGCGCGGCGAATTCAGCGCCGTGCTCGCGGAGCGGAATCGTATGGCGCGCGAGATCCACGATACCCTCACCCAGGACTTCGTGGGCGCCTCGCTGCAGCTTGATCTCATTGCCCAGCAACTCATCCGGGGCAGAGTGGACCTTGCGCTCGACCAGGTCAGACGCACCCGCCGGTTCGTCTCCGAGGGGCTGGAGGAGGCCCGGCGCAGCATCTGGGAGATCCGCGCCACCCCCTCCCAGGATGACCTGCCGATGCGCCTGACTCGAATTGTGCAACGGGACACCTTCAGCGGCCTCAAGCCCCGTCTCCGCATAGGAGGCGCTTATCGGCCACTCGATCCGCGCGTGGAACGGGAGATTCTCCGCATCGCGCAGGAGGCTCTCACCAACGTTCTTCATCACTCGGCCTCCGAGGAGGTCGCCGTAGACCTGCATTACTCCAGTGATATGCTGATGCTGACCGTGGAAGACAAGGGTGTGGGGTTCGATCTGAACGAAGCATCCGGCAAGTCAGTACACTTTGGTCTGCTGGGGATGAAGGAGCGAGCCGCCACAATCGCCGGCCATATCGAGATCTCAAGTCAGCCTGGACAGGGAGCGAAAGTCTCATTGCGGGTGCCCATTGGGCAGGGCGCCAGATAAGTGCGAGGTTCCGATGGCGAAGAAGATCCGCATTATGCTCGTGGAAGATCACCAGGTCGTCAGACAAGGGCTGGAAGCTCTGCTGGGCACCACTGAGAACCTGGAGGTGGTTGGCTCCGTCGGCGACGGGCTGGAGGCCATGGATCTGTTTCGCTCCCTGATGCCGGACATTACGCTCATCGACTTGCAACTGCCGAAGCAGGGAGGAGCGGAGACCATCCGGCGAATCCGGGCAGAGTTTCCCCAGGCGCGCTTCATCGTCCTCACAACCTTTGACGGCGATGAAGATATCTATCGCGCGCTTCAGGCGGGGGCTCGCTCCTACTTGCTGAAAGGCATGCCGCTGGAGGAACTGCTCACCACCATCCAGGCGGTGCATAACGGCAAGTTGCATATTCCGGCGCCAGTGGCCGAAAAGCTGGCCGAGCGTCTCAGCGGCCAGGAGTTGACCGCCCGAGAGATGAATGTCCTGGAGAGAATCGTTGCCGGACGGTCGAACAAAGAGATTTCCACGGATCTCTCCATCTCCGAGGCTACTGTCAAGACCCATATCAACAGTCTGCTGGGAAAGCTCGGCGTCGCGGACCGCACCCAGGCTGCAACCGTCGCCATCCAGCGTGGTCTGGTAAGCCATCGATGATCCGTGAGCCAGGGTGCGGGTTGGTTCGTTCCACAAGCGGAAGACGGAGCCGCTGGACGCTGTTGCTGTCCGCTTGGCTGTGCGCCGGAGTTTGCTTGCTTCCTCCATCAGCTTTCGCCGCCCCGGGGGCTGACCAGGGGAGCGCGAACAACGATGCGCCCAGCAAGCTGCAATGGCGTTCAGCCACCGCGGCCGAGCTGGACGCCGCCCTGCCCGCGCGGGCCCAGATCGTCAAGGAGCACATCGAGACCGAGATGCACTCGGCCTCTGGGATCATTGACGCTCACGGAAGAGTGGTAGCGGCCGCGGTTCTGATCACTGCCGGCTATGCCGCCAGCGGAAAGTACTACTACTATCTGCTGGCCCAGGCTCCCATCCACCTGGGAGACTCCCTCGCCCTCCCTCCAGGTTCGTATGCGGTGGGCTGGAACCGGGCATCCAATGGGCTTCTGGTTCATATCTACGATGCCGAGACCGGAGTGGCGCGAGGAGATGTCCTGGCCCGACCCTTGATCCCTCGGGCTCCCATCATCTCGGTAAAGATCTGGCCCCCCTCCGGGAGAAGCGTTCTTCAAATCGGACGCTTTGCTATACCTTATTCCGTAGGGAACTGAAGTACCTTCCCGAGGCCTCGTCCTTATGCAACTCCGCCCAGTTTGTTTCCATCCAACCTCAACCTGCTCCTTGAAGAACTTCATGGAGCATCATCGTTCCTTCCGTCCTCCCTGGCGCGCTTCCCGGCTGGGATGGAATGCCGGCGCGCCCGCAAACCCGCCGCGAAGAACCCATCGACACGCAAAGAACTCGCGAACTGCGTCCGTCGCTCGCCTTGGCAAGTTCAGCGTAACTTTATTGAATTCCAGTCCGCGCGAGCCTCTCCGGTTCCGCGATGCAAAGGGAGACTAAAGTGAGTGAGAAGAATCTTTTGCCTGCGCTTTCAACGCGCCGGAAGTTTTTGCGCAATGCAGCGGCTGCGGCCGGAGCGGCCGCAGCCGTCTCCACGAACTCGGCTTCAGCTTCCGCCGGCTCAAGTAATGCGCCGTCGAACGCGCCAAGGCCCAATGTGCTGATGATCTGCGCCGACCAGTTTCGCGCTGACTTTGTCGGCGCCAACCATGAAAACCCTTCCACCATCACTCCGCACATCGACGCGCTGGCGCAACGCGGCGTCAGCTTCCGGCATTGCATCTGCAATCAGCCGTTGTGCTCGCCCTCGCGAGCTTCCTTTCTCACCAGCCGCTATGCTACAGAAACTGGAGTGTGGCGGCTCGGTCCTGGGCTCAACCAGAGCCTGCCGACCGTGGCCACGGAGTTCGGGAAGAACGGCTACTCCACGCACTTCCTGGGCAAATGGCATGTCTCGGAGACGAAGCTCCCGAATGGCGACAAGCAGTTGGGATGGGTTCCACCAGGCCCGTCGCGGGGAGGGTTCGACGATCAGTGGGAGGGAGCCAACGTCCTCGAACTCGTCTCCCATCCTTATTCGGGCAACTATTGGGACTCGCAAGGGACAAACATCGGCTATAAGGGTCAGTATCGCGTGGACTTTATCACCCAGCGCGCGGTGCAGGTGATCGAAGAGAAACACGACAAGCCCTGGTTCATGTTCGTATCGCAGCTTGAGCCGCATCAACAGAACGACGTGGATGCCTTTGTGCCTCCGCTTCGCTACGCCGACGATTTCACCTGGCGCGTCTACCGCTCTCAGCTCTCCGCCGAGCAGCAGAATGAGCTGAACGGGCTTGCCCACCCGAACCGCCCGTCCTACTCCGATCCGTTCATTCCGCACGACCTGCGGAATCTTCCCGGGAATTGGCGCTCCCATATCGCCGGCTATTACGGCTGCGTGCAGGCTATTGACGATTGCGTAGGCACGCTGGTGACCGCGCTGGAGCGGACCGGACAGCTGGACAACACGATCATCGTCCTCTTCTCGGATCACGGCAATACCTTCCACACCCGGCTGGGAGAGTACAAACGCTCGCCCCATGACTCTTCTATTCGAGTTCCTTTTGTCATCGCTGGACCGGGCTTCAACCAGTCCCGGATCATCGATGAGGTGGTCACGCTGCTGGATCTGGCGCCCACCTTGCTGGACGGCGCGGGCATTGCCCCGCCCGCAAGCATGCGTGGCCGGCCGCTGAAGCCGCTGGCGGAGGATCTGAACGTGCGCAAGAACTGGGATTCCACGGCTTACTTCCAGATCAGTCAGTCGATCTGCGGGCGCGGCATCCGAACGCCGGACTGGGTGTTTTGCGTCTTTGACCCAACGGTCCGCAACGGCGAAGCCGAATATAGCCAGCACTACCAAGACTTCGCCATGTACTCGATCTCCGGCGATCCGGCACAGTTGGTCAATCTCGTGGGGCGCTCAGAGTACCGCAAGATTGCCAATGAACTGCGCGCCGAGTTGCTGCGGCGAATCACCGCGGCCGGCGAACCGCCGGCGACGATCACGCCCATTCACTACTACGCCTGAGAGGCGCGAGAATCGGACAATCTCTTGCTGCGGGAATCATGCAGATTCTCCTTCGCGCATCTCGAATGAAATCGGAGTAACCATGCCGCTCGCTGGAGGGACTGGTGGGCGAGGCAGGGATCGAACCTGCAACCCCGGACTTAGAAGGTCCGTGCTCTATCCAATTGAGCTACTCGCCCCGGATCCTGGGGCCTTGGCCGTCGACAGGGCTGCTCTCCTGTTGAGCCTCCCGCACGCGATTCGCATCCACTGCCTCGATTGTAGCCGAGCCGCGTGTTGCTTGAAGCTCTCTGCCGCGCAGCAAACTCACCACGTCCTCCAAGGCCAACTCCCAGCGCCGGCGAGCGATCTCCGGCTCCGCACCAAGCGCTGTCACATAGATGGAAACGGCAAATCCCTCCAGCGGCCCGGCAAGATCCAGTAACGCCGGGCGAAGCACACACTCCAGCGTGGCTTCATCATGCGTCAAACGCTGCGCCCGCCTCACGATCCTGTCCAGAAGATCCCGTTGGCGGTGAGCAGAGGCAAAGGTCGAGCGCTCCCGCCACAGCAGATCGATGTATCCGGCAAAGCCATAGCGCGCCTCTTCCTCGCTCAGCATCAGCTCCAGCCGCAGCGCCTCCAGTCTCTCGCGGTGTTCCGCGCCGGAACCGGCGCTTCCATCGAAGGCCATCTGCCAGACATCACATTTGGCGGTGAAAAACGGCGATCGAGTGGCATTGAGCGAACGCAGCGCGCGGGCCAGAGACGGGTTCCGTTCCGTCTCTGGGATCTCCGCAATGGCATAGGGGTTGGCTCGGAGGTCAATAAACCTCATCCTGGCGCTTGCGTCCGGCGAGTCCGGCAATCCCTCCGTCGACCATGGAACGACCAGCACCGGTGCATCCATCCCACACTCGGCTGTCCATTCACTCAGCATCTGCCTCCAGAATACGGCAGCGCCGGCGTCGCTTCATGCATGAGCGGACACAAAGCGAAGCGTTGTCTGCTCGGCCCAGTATCCGTCGCTGCCTGTGGAGCGATCGGAGGGCTCCAGAAAAGCGCAGTGACCACCATGGCTGGTCAACAGAAACACGATCTTGGGATTGTCCGCTATGGCCCGGCGAGACTCCGGCAAAATACGGACAAAGGGATCATCCTGGGAGTGAATCAGCAGTGTCGGCACCGCGATGCGATCCAGCACCCGCGCTGCTGCCGCCCGGTGGTAGTAGTCGTCAGCGGATTGGAATCCGCAGTACAGCGCAGTGATCCGCTCATCAAACTCCCGCAGCGAAGTCACATGGTCGGCGCGATGCGGGTCATAAGCTCGCGGAAACAGTTGCGCCTTGCGCCGAAAGCGACGCAGCAAATCGCGCACGAACTTGCGCTCATAGATGCGGTTCCACGGCTCGTGCAGCGCATCGGCGGAGACCGCCAGATCCAGCGCGGGAGAGACCCCCACCACGGCGCGCAGTTGCGGAGGCGCGTTTCCGCCCAGATCTCCGGCCAGCTTGAGCACCAGGTTCCCCCCCATGGAGTAGCCGATCAGCGCCACCGACTGCAAGCCTTGGCGAGCCACAAAGTGCTGCATCACCCGCTCCACATCCTGGGACAAGCCGGAGTGATAAAGAGTCGGCGTCAGACGCAGCATCTGGTCACCCCGGCCCGGGCCGCAGTTGCGCATGTTCATGCGAATCACGTTCCAGCCGGCCCGCCACAGCTTGTTGGCATTGCCAATCACGTATTGCGAGCGCGACGAGCCTTCCAGGCCGTGCAGGATGATGGCCGTTGGGCGGTCCGGCCGCTGCGGAAGCGCCTGCCAATGGCACTCGCAGAGCACCTGGCTGGCAATCTGCGAGCCATGCGCGGGAGAAACCTCCACCATCTCCGCCACCGGCTCCGGAAGAACGTCGGTTCGAGGTAAAAAGTTGCCAAGGATGGTCTGCAGATGCCCGTTGCTCATCCAGCGCCGCGGCGAGAATTGCGGAACCTCCGTGGGCCACTGGCCTTGAGCCGAAACCTCCTGATCCCGTTCCGCTCTTGTCTTGGCAACAGCGCCAGGACTCATGCGCCCCCTCCACGCCCGAAAGATCTCGCCCCGGCGGGATCGAGAGATGTGGTGCAACGGTAGAGCACAGTCTTCGCAAAGGCGCTCACGCTCTGCTGTCCGCTACCGCGCATGCTCTTCTCCGCCCTTCACCGTCAGCCAGTGGTGGAAACCATCGACGATGGCCATCAATGCGGCCTGATTGAGATCGCTGCTGACGCCGGCCGTGACCCACGGTTCATGGCCGTCGGCGTTGAAGCTGGCCGTGACGCGCACATGCGCCGCCGAGTCATGCGCCTTGATGTCCAGGGCCGCAACCGTAAAGGTTCCCAGCCGCACCTCGGACAGTTCCGGATACCATTTGTCCAGTTCGCTTCGCAGCGCCTTGGTGATTGCGTCCACCGGACCCGCCCCCTCGCCGCGGGTTGTGGCCAGGCTGGACTCTCCGTTGCGATGCCCGATGCTGAGACTCATGAAAGCCTGGATGAAGCGGCCGCCAACCTCGTCCGACTCGTCGAAGACCCGCCAGCTTCTTACCGTGAACCAGTTACGCCAGCTTCCCAGCATCCGCATGCAGGCCAGGCGGAAGGAGACCTCGCTGGAGGTGTACCCACCTCCCTCCACCATCGCCTGGTTGGCATCCATCAGGGTTTGCGCCTGAGCCGAGGTGAGGGAGACCCCCAGCGACTCCGCAAGGAGCATGATGTTGGCCCGGCCCGACTGCGCATTCACCCCGATCACCGGGCTGGCGCCCACCTGCGCCGGATCACACCATAGGTAGGCGCCGGGATCTTTGCGTTCGCTGGATCCGTGCATGCCGGCCCAGGTGCCAAACGCCCCCAGACCGACGATGGGAGATCCATGCGGCGTCTCCAGCCCAAAGGCGGCATAGGCGGCATGGGCCAAGCCGGTCAGCTCCGTCAACGCCTCGGAGGAGACAAATTCGGCCTCGCCGCGCAGTTGCATCGCCCCAACAACAGTGGTCAGGTTCACATTGCCACAGCGTTCCCCGGTGCCGACCAGCGTCCCTTGCACATGCATGGCCCCGGCCTGAATCGCGGCCCGCGTGTTCGCTACTCCCAAGCCGCGGTCCGTGTGGCCGTGGAATCCAAACTTTGCCTGCGGAAACGCTCTGGTCAAATCGGTGAAGGCCTCCCA